>JBGSRQ010000067.1:0-5320 GCA_041737515.1 Rhodobacterales bacterium
GAACCCCGCGCGCCGGCTTGGCCTGCCGCAGGGGCGGCTTGCGGTCGGCGCGCCTGCCGATCTGGTGTTGTTTGATCCGGACGCGCCCTTTGTGATGGACCGTTTCGCGCTGCTGTCAAAATCCAAGAACACGCCCTTTGACGGACAGCGGATGGAAGGTAAGGTGCTGGCGACCTATGTTGCCGGAGCGCAGGTCTTTGCCGGGGAATAGCCGATGCCACCTCTGACAACCGATATGCCGACCCTGCTGATCGTCGCCCTTCTGGCCTATCTTCTGGGATCGGTTCCGTTCGGCGTTCTGATCACCCGGGCGCTGGGGCTGGGCGATCTGCGCAGCATCGGGTCGGGCAATATCGGCGCGACCAACGTACTGCGCACGGGGAACAAACTTGCGGCGGCGGCGACGCTGGTGCTGGACGGGGCCAAGGGCGCGGTTGCAGTTCTGGTGGCGCGCTTGCTGGTGGGCGAGGATGCTGCGCAACTTGCGGGGCTTGCGGCCTTTCTGGGCCACCTGTACCCGGTCTGGCTGCGGTTTCGCGGAGGCAAGGGCGTGGCCACCTTCATCGGCGTAGTGCTGGCGCTGGTGCCACTGGTGGGGCTGACGGTTTGCGCCACATGGCTCGCCGTGGCGCTGGTATCGCGCTATTCGTCGCTGGCGGCATTGATGGCAGCGGCGCTCAGCACGATCTGGATGTTCGCGCTGGGGGCGGGAGAGGCGGTCATTCTGGGCCTGATCCTGACGCTGCTGATCTATTGGAAACATGCGTCCAATCTGGCCCGCCTGAAAGCCGGAACCGAGCCGAAAATCGGTCAGAAATAGCCCGTCCTGCCCGATCTGCGTCATCAAAGACTCAACGGCTATTGCGCCCATGCACGAACGGCCTTGCAGAAATGACTTTACACTGCATTCATTCCTGATATTTCTGTCATTACAGAAATATCAGGAACTCAAAGATGATTCTTACACCCGCCATGCAGAACTTCATCCTCCACTGGGGCGAGATGGGGGCGAAATGGGGTGTGAACCGGTCGGTCGCAAAGATTCATGCGCTGCTGCACATCGCCCCCGATCCGATGACCGCCGAAGATATTGCCGATACGCTGACGCTGGCGCGGTCAAACGTGTCAACCGCGCTGAAGGAGTTGCAGGGCTGGAAGCTGGTAAAGGCCGCGCGGCAGCTTGGCGACCGGCGCGATCATTATTCTGCGGTGCAGGATATGTTCGATCTGGTGACCGTGGTGATCGAAGGCCGGCGCGAACGCGAATACGCGCCCACGCTGGAGGCATTGCGCGCGGTGGCGGTCGAGGCGGAAACAGATGATACCCCCAAGGCGGTGCGCAAGCGCATCAAGGAAACGCTCGACACGATGCAGATGTTTGACGACTGGTATCGCGACATCATCCGCCTGCCCCGCAGCGTGCAGATGGCGGCGGTCAAACTGGGCGCCAGGATCGCTCGGTTCCTGCCCAAGGGCTGACATCCGGAAAAAAATTTAACTGGGAATTTCTGAAATGACTGAAAAAACTGTAACAACTGCAGCGCCGCGCAAGCCATTGCCGACACTTGATCTGATCGCCTTTCTGGGTGCCCTGATCCTGGCCCCGTTGGTGGCAACGCTGATGACCTTTTATCTGGTCATCCCGATTGGTGCGCTGTTCTCGGGTGGACCCGCATTTGTAGTGATCGGCGGTCCGATCCTGTTTGTCACGGCGCTCTATCGCCCGCTTACATCAAAACGATGCGCCGTAGCCGCTTTTGCCACGGTTGGTGGGGCACTCGCGGTTCTTGCGCCGTTTCATTTGCTTGTGAACGGCACCGAAGATCTGGGTGTCCTTCTGTTCTTCGGCATCTGCGCGCTGATCTTTGCCCCGTTCTGGGGGGCCACCTTCGGCTGGCTTTACCGCAGTTTCGCCAGCCCCCGCCGCACCCTGACCCCGGTTTGCCGATAACCCAACCTCCTGAAAGGAGATCTGAAATGACCACGATGATCCTGATCTACTTCGCCATTTCCCTGACCATGCTGCTGGCCCTTGCCCGGATGATCCTGAGCATCGGGCGCGTCCTGGGCCAGTGTGAGGGCAGCAAACGCGCCGCCGATGCCGGGGGCGTCACGATTGCAACCGGCTTTGTTGCCATCGGCGTCGGCGGGGTGATCCTTGTGGGGGCGCTGTTGCCGGCCGTTGCCACCACGCCGGGCGGATTACTGGGCACGCTGGGCCTGTCTTGCCTGATGCTGGGGCTGGGGTTCACCCATGCCGTCAGCACCTTGCGGGCGGTCGTGATGGACGCACAGTTTGCGAACAAGGCGATGGCGGCTCCGGTGGCCAAACCTCAAAGCGTGCCGATGGAGCCGGTTCTGGCCTGACCCCCCACAAATGCAAAACGGCGCGCTTACCCGGCGCGCCGTTTCCAATTCTGGCCCGACTCAGAAACTCGTCGCAGCATAGACCCGGTTCAGATCGCCGTCCCAGTCACCGTGATAAGCCGCCAGCAGCCGATCCGCCTGCACCGATTCGGACGCCAGGTTTTCCACCAGCGGTGCCAGAAGCGCCTCTTCGCCCAGCCCCCGCGCGGCAAGCCCCGCATGCGACAGCGCCACGGTGGCGCGGGCAAGGTCCATCAGCCTTACGCCACCCGCCTCGCCCTGCAGCGCCGAAACCGATGCCGCAACCCGCAAACCTTCGCGCGTTTGCGCATCGAACCCCTTGACCAGATCCCACGCCGCATCCAGCGCTGTCTGGTCATACATCAGTCCGACCCAGAACGCCGGAAGTGCTATGACATGCGCGCGGTCGCCGCAATCGGCCCCGCGCATTTCGATGTATTTCTTGACGCGGGCTTCGGGGAAAACGGTGGTCATATGGTCGGCCCAATCCGAAAGCGTGGGCTTTTCGCCGGGCAGCGCGGGCAGCTCACCCTTCAGGAAATCGCGGAACGACTGGCCCAGCGCGTTGATATAGGTGCCGTCGCGGTAGACGAAATACATCGGCACATCCAGCACCCAATCGACGTAACGCTGAAACCCCATGCCATCTTCAAACGCAAAGGGCAGCATCCCGGTGCGGCTGTCGTCCAGCCCGCGCCAGATGCGGCTGCGCCATGATTTATGACCGTTGGGCTTGCCTTCAAAAAATGGGCTGGAGGCAAAAAGAGCCGTCGCAACCGGCTGCAACGCCAGCGAAACGCGCAGTTTCCTGACCATATCCGCCTCGGACGCGTAGTCGAGGTTCACCTGCACAGTAGATGTGCGATACATCATCTGGGTTCCATGCGTGCCGACCCGGCCCATGTAATCGGTCATCAGGCGGTAGCGGCCCTTGGGCATCACCGGCATTTCGACGTGGGTCCAGACCGGGGCAGCACCGATGCCCATGAAGCGCACGCCGATGCCATCGCCAATGGCCTTGGCCTCGGCAAAGTGCAAATCCAGCTCCGCCGCCGTGTCATGCACCGATTTCACCATCGCGCCCGACAATTCGAACTGCCCGCCCGGCTCCAGAGAAATGTTGGCCCCGTCACGTGTCAGGCCGATCAGCTTGCCCGCTTCGCGCACCTCGGTCCAACCGAAACGGTCGCGAAACCCTTCCAGCAGCGCGCGGATGCTGCGCGGGCCGTCATAGGGCAAGGGGGCCAGCATATCGGCGCAATAGGCGAATTTTTCGTGCTCGGTGCCGATGGTCCACTGGTCTTTCGGCTTGGAGCCGGAATCCATGTATTCGGCAAGCTGGCTGAAACTTTCGATCAGGCCGCCGCCGGATTGGGGGATGGACATGGCAGGGGCACTCCGCTTGGTATTCAGGGTTCAGATCGCTGGCAGGTTTCAGGGTGCAAGACCTGTCTTGGCAAGGCCGTCAAGTCAAGACCGCCCGTGCCGGTCTGCGCCAGATGATCGGGCCAATCACGGCGCCGTCATCTTGCGGGGCAAGGGCATGGCCGCTGCCGGGCGGGATGGTTGGCGGTGTCAGGGCCGCAACCAGTGACTGCGTATTCATGCCCGGAAGTGCTGAAAAGGCATCAAACAGGCGGTCAGCGCCGCTGGCATCGACGGGAATAAGAAGCGCCTGCCCGTCGGTTTGCTTGAGCCGCCAGGCCCGCCTGCCCCGCATCGTGATAAGGCGCAGTTCAGCCAGATCCGCAAGACTGACTGCGCCGCCGGTGCGCGGGCCAAGAAAGCGGATTTCGGCCTCGTCCACCTCTACGATGCCGGGCGCGGCATTGCCTTGGGCAAAACGCAGGCGGCGCAGGGCGATCAGCCCAAAGGCGGCAGCAAAAGCGATGACGGCCCCGCCCACCCCCAGCAGGAAATACCCGCCGCGCGTGCCGATCCAGATGCCGACGAGTGCCAGACCAAGCGCCGCGATCACCTCGCGCGCTTTGGTCAGTGCTGCGACAAGCTCCGGTCGGATCATGTGATCTTCACCCTGTCGCGGAAGATCACGACCGACGTTTCGCCAGCCGCCTGAAACCCAATGGCGCGGTAGGCTTTGCCTGCACTGTCACTCGCAACATTCAGCACGGCGCGGGTGACACCCGTTGCGCGGGCCTCTGCCAGATGCAACGCCACCGCCCGCCGCGCGTGACCCCTGCCCCGCAATACCGGAGGCGTATAGACGCCGCCAAGTTGCACGACACCCGGCATGGCCGCGTTGAAACCACAGGTCGCGACTGGCATCCCGTCCATCAACAGGATGCGGTGCAAACCTTCGGTGATCAGCATCGGCACCTCGCTGGCCGCGCGGTCTGTCGCCTCGATCAGGTCATATCCAACCGTTTCCACAAGGTAATCGCGACGCCATTCGCGCATCAACGCCAGATGCGACGGGTCAAGCCGGCAAAGGCGCGCGCGATCTGTGTCGGGCACCACAAGTCCAGCCAGATCAAGCCGGAACTGCGGTTCATCCCGGTCAATCTGCGCGGGGCGCCCCACTAGCCCCAACGCCGCCAGAATCGGGCGCACCTGCGCTGACGGGCCAATCGCGCCCGAAACCGATGTGCCCCGCAAGACGGCGGCCAGGGCCCCCGCATCCACGCCCTGCGGCATCACCGGCATGATCATGCCGCCCCGGTTCAGTCCCAGAACGCCCGTTGCCGCAATCCAGAACCGCATCGCGTGGGGATTGTCTGATGCAAATCCTGCGTCGGACAAACCGTGGTCACACAGATTGGTCAGCGGAAACATCGCCTGTTCGACACTGGCGCGCAAAAACGCCTCAAGCGACGCGCGGTCGGCAGGACCGGCCGCCCTCATCGCCAATCCCCGTAGCGGATCTGCCACAGCGTCAGTGCTGCCACCGCCGCCGTATCGGCGCGCAGGATGC
>JBGSRQ010000193.1:0-1577 GCA_041737515.1 Rhodobacterales bacterium
GGTTTGCGCCAAGTGGCCCCGGAGCAGGTCCGGGGCTGCGCTGCCTTTCGCTGGAGAAGTTAACCCTTCCTTCACCAAAGCCAGCGACGCTTTGCGCATGACCCGCGCATTCCACGAATCTCCCCTGCCCCTGTTCACCGCCGACCCGGATGAGGCGGTGGGCCAGGCGGTGCCCGGAAAGCTTCCGTCCTACATTGCTGATCACCGCAAACGCCTGCGCGCGCGGTTCATGGAGGGGGGGGCCGCGGCCCTGCCGGATTACGAATTGCTGGAGCTGGTCCTGTTCCGCGCGATCCCCCGCCAGGACGTCAAACCACTTGCCCGGCAACTGCTTGATACCTTCGGTGATTTTAACCGAGTGATCAGCGCCCCGGTGCCGCGCCTGGCGGCTGTGAAAGGCATTGGCGAGGCCGTCATCCAGGAGCTTAAGATCATCGAGGCAGCGGCCCAGCGTCTTGCCCGCGCAAAGGTCATGCAGCGCCCGGTGCTGTCAAGTTGGGATGCACTGGTCGATTACTGCCATACGGCGATGGCGCACCGCGAAACCGAAACCTTTCGCATCCTTTTTCTGGATCGCAAGAACGTGCTGATCGCGGATGAGGAACAGGCGAAGGGCACCGTCGATCATGTGCCGGTTTACCCGCGTGAGGTGGTCAAGCGCGCGCTGGAACTGAACGCAAGTGCGCTTATTCTGGTGCATAACCACCCCTCGGGCGACCCCACTCCGTCGCAATCCGATATCACGATGACAACCCAGATACAGGATGCGGCGCAGACCTTGGGCATCACGCTGCACGATCATCTGATCATCGGCAAGGAACGCGAGTTGAGCTTCAGGGCAAAGGGGTATCTGTAACCGGGCGCAACCAGACTTCAACCCGCCGGTTCACGCGCCGCCCGCCGCTTGTGGTGTCACAGGCCATCGGCAACGCCTCGCCGAAGGCCTCGACTTTTGGCAGGGCAAGGCTGGCTGGCACGTCCCCCACCGCCTCGGTCAGCGCGGCCAAGACTGTATCTGCCCGCTCGCGGCTGAGCTTGAGATTGGCAGAAGCATCGCCCGAACCGTCCGAAAACCCGGCCAGAACAACGGCGTCCATGCGAAAGGCGCCCGCAGCAATCAGGGCGGCCAGATCGGCAAGGTTGCCACGCGAACTGGCGTCCAGTGTGCTTGACCCATCCTCGAACCGGAAGGTCAGAGACAGCCGGTCCGACCCTGCCATAGCGCCCGTCAGATGCTTGAGATCGTCCAGCCCGACGCCATCGCCCGCGCCGCGAATGGCATTCATCAGGCGCAGGCCGTCTGACGTAAGGGCAGCCCGTTCTGCCGCACGATCAACATATCCGGCGGCGGCAATGGTGCTTTGCGCTGGCGGCAGGGCCAGAAAGTCCAGAAACTCCCGCACCATCAGCGGCAAACGGTGACGCGGGGTCAGCAGGAAGATCGGCAGGGACAGCGGATAGTCCTCGGCCTTGACCGCCGCGCGGGTGGCGGGCAGCGGAAAGCCGCAACTATCGGTCAGCGGCAGCATCCGCGCAGACCCAACCCCGGCCCGGCCGGTGATCGCCAACGCATGGGC
>JBGSRQ010000196.1:0-9656 GCA_041737515.1 Rhodobacterales bacterium
GCCGGGCGCGGCCAGCATGGCCAGCACCGCCGCGACCGGGGTGAACAGGATCAACAGGCCAAGGCGCGCCTCATCCACGCCCAGCATCGCCTTCAGGTCCGGCAGCACCGCGGCAAAGGTGCCCCAGACCACGCCCATCGCGGCAAAGGCCGCAATGGCGGGGCGGGCAACGACAAGGGTGGGCAGCGCGCGCATGATCTGGCCTGAGTGATTGCCTGCCCGAGGTAGACCGGCCGTCGCAACGCGGCAAGCCCGGCGCCGACGCGGGCCGCGCCACGCCCGACGCTTTTGCCGCTTTCCCTTCCGGCGAATCCCCGCTATAGCCCCCCGGTCGCGTCGCACACCCTTGGAGGGCGGCGGACTTAACCTATGGAGAACCTCAAATGGCTGGTGAAATCCCTGATTTTCACGCCGAGGTACGGACGGGGTCAGGCAAGGGGGCCGCTCGTTTAGCTCGTCGTGAGGGCTACGTACCCGGAATCGTCTACGGCGATCATAAAGATCCGCTGTCGATCAATATTCCTTACAATGCGCTGTTCAACCGGCTGAAGAAAGGCCGGTTCCTGCAGACGCTGTTCAACCTCAAGGTCGAAGGCCAGGAAGATGTGCGTGTCATCTGCCGTGGTGTTCAGCGCGATGTCGTCAAGGACACCCCGATGCATGTGGATTTCATGCGTCTGCGCCGGACAAGCCGGATCAGCCTGTTCATCCATGTGACCTTTGAAAGGCATGATGCGGCACCCGGCCTCAAGCGCGGCGGCACGCTGGTTGTCGTGCGCCCCGAGGTCGAACTGGAAGTGACCGCGGGTGATATCCCCGATCACATTACCGTCGATCTGACCGGGCGTCAGATCGGCGATGTGATCCACATCAATGATGTGGTCCTTCCCGAGGGCTGCACGCCCACGATCAAGCGCAACTTCGTCATTGCCAACATCTCGGCCCCGTCGGGTCTGCGGTCGTCGGACAATGAAGAAGGCGATGCGGATGCTGACGCCGAATAACCGATACTGCGGTAAGTGACAGGACGCGGGGGGTGCAAGCCCTCCGCGTTTTTCATTTCGGCCTTGCGGGGCGGTTGTGCGGGATAGGCTGGCGCATTACCCTGCCAACAGGCATCAGGAGGCGGCTTTGAAACTTTTCGTGGGCCTTGGCAATCCGGGCGAGAAATACGCCCGCAACCGTCATAACGTGGGCTTCATGGCGGTGGACCGGATTGCCGCCGATCACGGCTTTGGCGCATGGAAATCGCGGTTTCAGGGGCTGGTTTGCGAAGGCATGCTGGGGGCCGAAAAGGTGATCCTTTTGAAACCCGGCACGTTCATGAACCTGTCTGGCCAGTCGGTTCAGGCGGCGATGGCGTTCTACAAGATCGCCCCTGCAGATATGGTGGTGTTCCATGACGAGCTGGACCTTGCTCCCGGAAAGTTGCGCGTGAAATACGGCGGCGGGCATGCGGGGCACAACGGGTTGCGCTCGATCCACGGCCATGCCGGCGAGGCGTATGGGCGCGTGCGCATGGGCATCGGGCATCCGGGGCACAAGGATGCCGTGGCGGGCTATGTGCTGCATGATTTCGCCAAGTCCGACGCCGACTGGCTGGACGACGCCTTGCGAGGCATCAGTGACGGGGCGGCATATCTTGCGGCCGGGGATGGTGCGAAATTCCTGAACACGGTTGCCCTTCGGCTGACGCCAGCCCGGTCGGGAACGGGGTCGGGAACGGGGTCGGCAAACCCCGCACCTGCCGCGAAAGCGCCCGGAGTTGTCACCCAGGCCGACACCCCGGATGACCGTACAATGCTGCAACGCCTGACCGACCGCTTTCGCTGATCGCAGCCGTTGCAAAGCCTGCGATTCCGTGGTCGGCTGCACGCAATGCTGGGGCGGGCAATGCGACGATTTCTGCGATATACGGTTCGGGGACTGGGACTGGCGGTGCTGCTTCTGGCAGCGGTCGCGCTCTGGAAACGGGATGAGCTGATGCGCCTCTGGGCCGTTCTGAACCTGTTCGAGCCTGATCGCATCGTGCAGAATTTCAGCCACATGGATCAGGCCTTTCTGACCCGCCCCGTGCCCCTTGGCGCGATGCAGCCCCTGCCCCTGCCGCCCGGCCCGCCCTATGCCCTGCCGGATGCGGTGACGCAATGGATCACGGATCGCTCGGTGACGGCACTGGTGGTGCTGAAAGACGGTGCGCTGGTGCATGAAAGCTATCACCTCGGCACGGGCCCCGATGATCTGCGCATTTCGTGGTCGGTGGCAAAAAGCATTCTTTCGGCGTTGATGGGCATCGTGGTGGCGGACGGCCAGATTGCCAGCCTTGACGATCCGGTGACGAATTATGTGCCCGCACTGGCGGGGTCGGCCTATGACGGGGGTCAGCATCCGCAGCGTTCTGAACATGGCCTCGGGCGTGCAGTTCAACGAGGATTATCTGGATTTCAACAGCGACATCAACCAGATGGGCCGCGTTCTTGCGCTTGGCCAGTCGATGGATACCTTTGCGGCGGCCATCACCGCGCGGGCCGCGCCTGCGGGCACCGAATGGCGCTATGTGTCGATCGACACGCATGTGCTGGGCATGGTGATCCGGGGCGCCACGGGCCGCGAAATCCCTGACCTTGTGTCCGAGAAAATCGTCGCGCCACTTGGGCTTGAGGCTGAACCTTACTATGTGACTGACGGGTTGGGCGAAGCTTTCGTTCTGGGCGGGCTGAACCTGCGAACCCGAGACTATGCTCGCTTTGGCCAGTTGTTCTTGCAAGACGGTGCCGCCAACGGCTTGCAGATCGTGCCTGCTGATTGGGTCACAGCGTCAACCCGGCCAACAGCGCCCGGTGGTGTGGGGTATGGCTATCAATGGTGGATTCCGGAAGATGCGACAGAGGGCGAGTTCATGGCCAAAGGTGTCTATGGGCAATACATCTATATAAACCGCCCGGCCGGAGTGGTGATCGCTGTCAATTCGGCTGACCGGGCCTTTACCCAGGACGGGGTAGAAATCGTTAATATCACCACTTTCCGCGCGATTGCCGCAGACCTTTCAGTGCGGCCCTGAGACGCACCCCGGCAAGAGGCGCGGCAAAGATACTGGAAATGGCCGGGGCGTTGGGTCATGGTGCGCCAAAACACAGGGGTGCGCACCGGGAACCGGACACCGCCCTGCCCCACAAGGAAACGCTGCATGTCCGATGATCGTTTTCCATCCCTCAACGTATTTGGCACCACGTTGGAGCCATGTTCAACCGCGCCGATGACGGGGTTTTTCCGCAATGGCTGCTGCGATACCAGTGCGGCAGATGGCGGCATTCACACCGTCTGCGCGGTGATGACGGCCGAATTTCTGGCGCTGTCGAAATACCTGGGCAACGATCTGTCCACGGCGCGCCCCGAGTTCGGCTTTGCCGGGCTGAAGCCGGGGGATCGGTGGTGTCTTTGCGCGGGCCGCTTCCTGCAGGCGCATGACGAAGGTGCGGCCCCGCTGGTTTATCTGGCTGCAACGCATCAGCGCACGCTGGACGTGGCACCGATGGAAATCCTGTCGCTTTATGCCGTGACCTGAAGCCTGTCAGGCAGAGTTTGACATTTGCAAGCCCGCATCGGTGGAAACGGCAGGCACAGCGGGTGTCAGCCCTTGCCCCATCAGTTCCTCGATGAACAGGCTCAAAAGCTGTGGCCGCCCGGTGACGCCTGCCTTGCGGTAGATCGCGTTGGTCTGCGCTTTTACAGTGCCTTCCGATGTGGACCGCAAGCCCGCAATCTCGGCGGTCGACATGCCCTTTATCGCGAACAGCGCCACGTCCGCTTCGGCCGGGGTAAGGCCCCATTCGACAAAGCGTTCCTGCAGGATGATCATGAAGGCAACCGATGCCCGGCGCAGGCTTTCTTCGGCACGGTTGCGGTCACGGAAGGCGCGGATCAGCGCATAGGCCCCGATGGCAATGCCCAGAACAAGGCCAAGCGCCGCGCCGATTTCCATCATCTCGCGGGTTTGCCAACTGACGGGTGAAGCGCGGAACCCGATCAAGGACGACAGGATGTCGGATATGAAGAAGAATGCGCACAGCGCCTGCACCACCAGAAGCACGGCGATAAGCAACCAGCTTCTCATGCCGGGTCCGACGCAATATGGCGCGGGACCGAGGGCTCAGTCGTCGCCGCCATCATCGCCCCCGCCTTCGCCTGAACCTTCGCCGCCATCGGAACTGTCGCGACCGCCGTTGTCATCAGACCCGCCGTCATCACCGCCGCCACCGTCAGACCCGCCGTCATCGGAACCGCCACCCTTGCCCGAACTGTCGTCGTCGCCATTCTCATCGGACGATCCGCGTCCCGAATTCGATCCGTCCTTGCCCTTGCCGCCCTTGTCATCGTCGTCTTCCAGTTCAACCCGGCCATCGGAGGACAGGTCGCGCAGCACTTCGCCGTTGCGCGGATTCAGAACGATCTCGCGGGTTCTGCCACCCTTGCGCGCCGTGATCTGCAACCGGCCAAGAAGCGACCGGGAGACTTCAACACGGCCATATCCCTGTTCGGTCAACTGGCGCACGACCTGATCCTGATAGCTTTCGGCCATCGACGGCAGCGGCATTGCGACACCCAAGATCAGGGCCGCAAACGCCACGCTGGTGAAAAGATTTCTGCGGTTCATCTGAAACAATCGGTCTGTTCTGCCTGCGGTTCGGCGTTTCGGTTGCAGTCTATCACTTGGCACGCAGAATGGAAATTGCGCGCACCCGGATTCGTGCCGGATGCGCGCGCGTTGAAAGATGGGCGTCAGTCGTCGCTGCCGTCCTTGTCGCCCTTGCCGTCCTTGCCCTTGCCGCCTTTGCCGCCTTTGCCGCCATGATCGTCGTCGTCGCGATCATCATCGCTATCACTGTCTGACCCGGATGCGCTGTCGTCGCTGCTGTCATCCGAATCCGCCGACGAGTCGTCATCGCGACCGTCATCCGAATCCGCCGACGAGTCGTCGTCGCGGCTGTCGTCCGAACCTGCTGACGCGTTGTCATCGCCACTGTCATCCGAGTCCGCCGACGAGTCATCGTCGCTGCGGTCGTCCGACCCCGGCGCGTTGTCATCATCGTCGTCATCCGAACCAGAGCGAGGTCCCGATTTTCCCGACCCGGTACCGCCCTCGACCCGGACGAAATCGCGATTGCGCTCCCGGACAGACACGCCGGGTGCTGACTTCTCGAAAACGCCGACCGTTCCCGTTTCGGATTTCAGAACGCTGCCGGTGGCGCTGTCATAAATCGTCTCGACCTTTTCAGTGCCACGGATGGCCTCGACTTTCACCTGACTGGGGCCGGTCCGCACCTCGACGCGGGAATAGCCCTGCGCCTGAAGGTCGTTGACCAGAGCCGTCGTGTCGACTTGCGCGGCGGCCATGCCGGATGACAGGACAACGCTGCTGACAAGGGCTGGAAAGAACTTCATTTTGAACCTCATGAATGGTGGCCAGTTCGGGCCGGTTATGAAAACCCTGACAGGCACCTGTGCCGGGCAAGGGGTGGTCATTGCCGAGGATCGTCACCGGCATGACCGCACAAGGCCCGCAAAACCGGTTCGCTGGAAATTGGTCCGAAGTTTATCCGAGGTCTATCTGCCAGCGGTTTATGCGCCTAAACTTGCGTTTAGGGCGATCTGCGCGGATCACGGACGGGGGAAATTCCAGGCTCTGCCCTGCGGCAGGAAAGACCCTCCGGCAAAACCGGAGGGCCCATTTTCGGCCGCGCAGCTTGGCCATAGCACTCAGCAATCCGGCCGTGCCGTTGTGGATCGTCAGGCGTTCCACCTTGCCGGTAGTCTTTTCCGGCACCACAAGCTGCCTGAGCCGAAGCATCACGCGAGTCGATTCTGCGTGATCCGACACCCGGCTGGCCAGCTCCGGTGCCGTGCAGAACCTCGGGGTCACCTGCCGAGGTCACTTCGAACCCGTCGCCCAAGGGTTGCGCATCGTCGTCGAAGGCCACGTTGCAATCAATGCAGCGGCCGGAAAAAGTAATGTCCGCATCCACCGAGCCGTCCTCGACTGACCCGCCATCCCACTCGGCGCTGTCATCCGTGCCGGTCCTATCCTGTCCGTCTGGCGATGTGTCGTCCGTGGCCGCGCCATCGTCGGGTGCGCCGTCATCCGCGAATGCGGCACCCGTCGTGTCGATCGTGCGCGCATCTTGGTTGCCGGAATCATGGCCACCGGGACTGGGATGACACAAGCCGCGTCACACCTTCATGTCAAAGCCCAGATGCTTGGCCACGGTGAAGATATCCTTGTCGCCACGCCCGCACATGTTCATCACGATGATATGGTCGGCGGGCAGCGTCGGCGCGATCTTCATCACATGGGCCAGCGCGTGGCTTGGCTCCAGCGCGGGGATGATGCCTTCCAGCGCACAGGAAAGCTGAAACGCCTCCAAGGCCTCGGCATCGGTGATGCTGACATATTGCGCCCGCTTGGTGTCGTGCAGCCAGGCATGTTCCGGGCCGATGCCAGGGTAATCAAGACCCGCGCTGATGCTGAAGCCTTCCAGAATCTGCCCATCAGGGTCTTGCAGCAGATAGGTCCGGTTGCCGTGCAATACACCCGGCCGACCGCCGGTCAGAGAGGCGCAATGCTGCATCCGGTCGTCGACGCCCTTGCCGCCCGCCTCGACCCCGATGATGTTGACCGAAGGATCATCAAGGAACGGATAGAACAGCCCCATTGCATTCGATCCGCCCCCGATGGCCGCGATGACCGTATCGGGCAGACGCCCCTCGCCTTCCTGTTCGGCAAGCTGCCAGCGGACTTCCTTGCCGATGATGCTTTGGAAATCGCGCACCATTGCGGGGTAGGGATGCGGACCCGCCACCGTGCCGATGCAATAGAACGTGTCGCGCACGTTTGTGACCCAGTCGCGCAGCGCGTCGTTCATCGCGTCTTTCAGCGTGCCACGACCCGAGGTTACGGGAATGACCTCGGCCCCCAGAAGCCGCATCCGGAACACGTTCGGCGCCTGGCGTTCGACATCATGCGCGCCCATGTAGACCACGCATTTCAGCCCGAACTTGGCACAGACGGTCGCCGTTGCCACGCCATGCTGGCCGGCGCCCGTTTCCGCGATGATCCGGGTCTTGCCCATGCGCCGAGCAAGGATGATCTGACCCAGCACGTTGTTGATCTTGTGCGCACCGGTGTGGTTCAACTCATCCCGTTTGAGGTAAATCTTCGCGCCGCCAAGGTGTTTCGTCATCCGGTCGGCGTAATACAACGGGCTGGGGCGGCCGACGTAATGCTTCCACAGATCATCCATTTCCGCCCAGAACTCCGGGTCGGTCTTGGCGAATTCATAGCGCGCCTCAAGGTCAAGGATCAGCGGCATCAGCGTCTCGGACACGAACCGCCCGCCGAACATGCCAAAGCGCCCCTGCTCGTCCGGGCCGGTCATGTAGCTGTTGGGAATGTCTTCGGGCATCGTGCTCTCCTCCGGTTTGGCAAGGATGTAGCGCCCTGCGGTCGGTGGGTAAAGCCACGTCGTGCCGCGCCCCGTCACCAAGATGTCGCATACCGGGCCGAAAACATGCTAGGGTTGCATGCATTGAACCCGATCTTTTCTGGAGGCTACAATGCCCGGCAAGACCGTCAGCTTTACCAGCTTCAATCTTTACAACCTGAACGAACCGGGGCTTCCCGTCTATACCGACAAGGATGGCTGGTCGCAGGCCGAATATGACCGCAAGATCGCCTTTACCGCAGACATGCTTCGCGAACTGCCCGCCGATGTGGTGGGTTTTCAGGAGGTCTGGCATGCGGGCAGCATCGACGCGGCGCTGAAGGCCTCGGGGCTGGATGCCACGCATGTGGCATTGGTGCCCGACGGCCATGCAGGCAGCATGATCGTGTGCGGGGCTGCGGTGAACCGCAGTATCCTTGTGGGCGAGCCGCGCTGGATTGCGTTCTTTCCCGAAGAATTCATTCTGAAAAGCCGGGGCGACGATCCACAATCGGGTGATGTCGAGGTGAACATCCGCCGCTTCTCGCGCCCGGTGCTGCATTTCCAGATCAAGCCACGCAGTGCGGGACCGGTCGTTTCGGTTTATGTCTGCCATTTCAAATCCAAGGGCCCGACCCAGATTTTCCGCGAATCCTGGTATCGCAAGGCAACCCACAGCCCGCATGCCGAGGCGATCGGATCGGCCCTTTCCACCATCCGCCGCACCGCCGAGGCGACCGCACTGCGCATGATACTGACCGCCGAGATGAAGGGCACTGATACCCCTGTGGTGGTGATCGGCGATTGCAACGACAGGCAGCATTCCAATACGCTGAACATCCTGACCGGCCAGCCCCGGTTCCTGACGGCACTGGCAGAAGGCGGCGGCGATGCCGACCTTTACACCGCGCAAACCCTGCAACAATACCGCAGCCAGACCGATGTGTATTACACCCATATCTTCAACGACACGCGCGAGTCGCTGGACCATATCCTTGTCAGCCAGGAATTTTACGACAACAGCCGCAAACGCATCTGGGCCTTTGACGGGCTGGAAATTTCAAACGACCACCTGAACGATGACGCCCACAAGGAAACCGGCACCGGCGATCATGGCGTGGTGCGGGCGCGGTTCAAGTATATGCCGGCCAAGGCAGTGCTGGCGTGAGGGCCGAACACACTTGGATGCAAAAGGACGGTCATGACGCAGGACGATGACTACAAAGGCTGGGAGCCCACTATCAAAAGATTCAACAAGGGGGGCGGTTTTGCAGGCATTTTCAATTACAATAACGCCCACGAAAAAGCAGCCATGGAACGCAACACCGTAGAGGAATGGCGCATATCCGTAGCAGCCGAATTTGCGTTGAACGTCGCAGAACCAATACACAATCCTTGCGATCCACCTGACTGCTATGTTGATCTGGGCGGCAAGCGCCTAAGCGTCGAGCTTGTGCAACTGGTTGAACAAGAACACAAAAAAAGGGCGATTCAGGGTGAGGACCATCGTCATGGACGGCTGTTCATGGACACGGCGTGGCAGCCGGACAGGTTCATTGCGAAACTGAACGAAATCATCGGCAAAAAGGGAGAGAAATATGAGGCGCGCAATCTCGAAATTGACATCCTGATCATCCACACCGCCGAGCCGTGGCTGACTTCAGGTCAGGCAACCGAATGGTTGGGTGATTCTCAAGTTACGGCGCATCACGCGATCAAGGCTGCGTTTCTGCTTTTTGAGTATGAACCCGGCAGAGGCGTGGATCATTGGGCTGTTATCCGACTTTGTGGCGACGTGGTCCCTGCGCCCGCAGATCATCAGGGGTGACGACTCAAAATGGGCGTCGTTACGCCAACACCCGCTTGAACCCCACATGCGACGGCACAAAGCCCAGCCGTTCATAAAACCGGCGTGCCTCTGTCCGGTCTGCGTTCATCGTCAGTTGAATCAGGCTGCACCCGGCGGCGCGGGCGCGTGCTTCGGCGTCGGCGAACATGGCGCGGCCAATGCCCTGTCCGCGCAGGTCGGATGCCACGCGCACGCTTTCAATCTGCGCGCGCCGGGCGGCGTTCAGCGACAGGCCGGTGATCAGCGTCAACTGACAGGTGGCAACGATGCGCCCGGCCCGTTCGCCGACGATCAGCAGATTGCCGCCTTCGGCCTGCATCGCATCGAAC
>JBGSRQ010000213.1:0-2902 GCA_041737515.1 Rhodobacterales bacterium
CCGATCTGCAACGCCTGCGCCAAGGATCATGATCGGGGTGCCGTCGAGTTTCATCGCCTCTCCCGGAACGGACGACGCCGGACCAACGGCCCGGCGCAACTTGGGGCCACAGAGGCCGGACGCAGGTTCGGATCAATCGTCGCGGTGCACTTTTTCGCGCCGCTCGTGTTTTTCCTGAGCTTCCAGCGTCATGGTCGCAATCGGACGGGCATCCAGACGTTTCAGGCTGATCGGCTCGCCCGTCACATCGCAATAGCCATATTCGCCATTCTCGATCCGACGCAGGGCCGCATCAATCTTGGAGACCAGTTTGCGCTGGCGATCACGGGTGCGCAGTTCCAGCGCGCGGTCGGTTTCCTCTGACGCGCGGTCGGCGATGTCGGGTACGCTGCGCCCAGATTCCTGCAAGCCCTCGATCGTGTCGGCGCTTTGCCCCATCAATTCGTGTTTCCACACAATCAGCTTTCGGCGGAAGTATTCAAGCTGACGGTCGTTCATGAACGGCTCGTCCTCTGCGGGACGGTAATCTTCGGGAAGAAAGACCTCGGCCTTCATCGCTTTCATCTCCACTGCGCCGGACGCCTCCGACAGGGTAGCATCTGCCATCGCACACTCCATGTTGGCGCTGCATTAACGCAAGGCCCCGCACTTGTCACTACCACTTGGCGCGGGTTCACGGGAATTGATCGACGACTGGCCTTTGCGGGTTAAATGCGTCAAACCTCGAAACAATCCTTGATCAGACCAGCCCTGCCCCCTTTTTCACGGAAGCCCTGCCCCATGCGTTTTGCCTCGACCGATGCGTATATCGCGACCGAAGATCTGACCGTGGCGGTGAATGCCGCCGTCACGCTGCAGCGGCCCTTGCTGGTGAAAGGGGAACCGGGCACCGGCAAGACCGAACTTGCGCGGCAGGTGGCGGGGGCGCTGGGGCTGCCGATCATCGAATGGCATGTGAAATCGACGACCAAGGCGCAACAGGGGCTTTACGAATATGATGCCGTCAGCCGGTTGCGCGACAGCCAGTTGGGGGATGCGCGGGTGAATGACGTGGCCAATTACATCCGGCAGGGCAAGTTGTGGCAGGCGTTTACCGCACCCGGACGCGTGGTCTTGCTGATTGACGAGATCGACAAGGCCGATATCGAGTTTCCCAACGATCTTCTGCAGGAACTCGACCGGATGGAATTTCACGTCTATGAGACCGGGCAGACAGTCCGGGCAGTGCATCGGCCCATCGTCATCATCACCTCGAACAACGAAAAAGACCTGCCCGATGCGTTCTTGCGACGGTGTTTTTTCCACTACATCCGGTTTCCGGATATCGACACGATGCGCGCCATCGTGGCCGTGCATCACCCCGGCATCAAGGAGGCATTGCTGACCGCCGCCCTGACACAATTCTACGAGGTGCGCGACACACCGGGGTTGCGCAAGAAGCCGTCAACCTCGGAAGTGCTGGACTGGCTGAAGCTGCTGCTGGCCGAAGACCTTGATCCGGCGGAATTGCGGCGCGACCCGGCGCAGCTTTTGCCGCGATTGCACGGGGCATTGCTGAAAAACGAGCAGGATGTGCATCTGTTTGAGCGGTTGGCGTTCATGGCAAGGGGACAACGTTAAGAACCCCGGCCAAACCGTTGATGCCTTGGATATAATCGTCGAGGCGATTCGGCTGGTTTCGGCACTGTTTCGCCGCAGCTTTGCCACAATGATGCCGCAATGAAATCACGGAATCCGAATTTTTGAAATCTATTGTAATATTGCGTTACCGTCTGTGGATAAATCTGGCGGATCAGCCGGGGTGACGCCCCAGTGCTAGATTCAGGACAATCCGCCGAATTCCCCAAGATTGACACAGAGGGGCCGCGAAACGAACACTCCGGGCTTGTTGTTTGAACCCCTGACCTGCATTCGGGTTGGCTACGGTTTCACAGCGCTGCGGGGGCAGCGCCGATCCATGAAATCCGGGCCGGTCGCATGTCGGGGATCAATCCTGAAGGGGGTCACTCCCCGATAACTGATGCAAAGGCTGCCACCACATGCGTCTCACACTCGGACTTGCAGCGCTTTTGGCGCTTTCTGCCTGCACGACTGCACCTGATCCGGTTTCGATGAACCAGACAACGGCGTCGTTCGGTGAATACAGCGCCGCGCCGACTTTCAACTTTGCTGCGGTCCGCGCCGCCGGTTCGCGAAAGGGCAACACGGAACTGGCAGAAAACTTCGTCGATCTTGAGTTTCGCATGGAAAGCGGGCGGCCCTTGCCGGTGTTCACCAGGTTCGAGGGGCCGAT
Source organism: Rhodobacterales bacterium (assembly GCA_041737515.1). Lineage (GTDB taxonomy): Bacteria > Pseudomonadota > Alphaproteobacteria > Rhodobacterales > Rhodobacteraceae > JBBQZP01. The sequence goes on from JBGSRQ010000213.1 coordinate 2,294, forward strand.
CACCATCGGCGTTGCGGGCAACATTCCCCCCAGTGCGCTTGCCGATCTGGACCGCCTGATCGGGCGCTTGCGCACCGAGGCCGGGCTAAGCGTCAGCCGCACATCGGGGCCTGCCAGCATCACCGTGAATTTCGTCACCCGCAGCACAATCCGCGAGGCGTTCTCGAACGTCGCCTGTTTCGTTGCCCCCAACGTATCGAGCTGGGATGAATACAAGGCCGCACGCGGCACCGGGCAGCTTGACTGGACGCGCATGACCGAACGCCGCCGCCTGTCTGTGTTCGCGCCCGCCGATGCCAGCCCGCAGGAAGTGCGCGACTGTCTGCACGAAGAACTAGCGCAGGCCATGGGTCCGCTGAACGATCTGTATCAACTGGACGATTCGGTATTCAACGATGACAACATCCATTCGGTACTGACCGGATTCGACATGATGATGCTGCGCATTCATTACGCGCCGGAACTGCACAGCGGGATGACGCAGGGCGAGGTGACGGCACGGCTGCCCGGCATCCTTTCGCGTCTCAATCCCGGCGGTGCGCAGGGTGGACATGCCGTGCGCGGCACCACGCCGCGCCAGTGGGTCAATTCCATCGAAGGTGCGCTTGG
>JBGSRQ010000343.1:0-6795 GCA_041737515.1 Rhodobacterales bacterium
ATTTGCCGCACCCGCAGCACCGATCGCCCTCGTTGCCACCGGATAGCCGCGCGGCATCTGCACGATGGAATACAGGCTGTCCACGCCCGACAGCGCCTGCGTCAGCACCGGCACGCCGATCACCGGCAGTCGGGTCTTCGACGCCATCATGCCCGGCAGATGTGCCGCCCCGCCCGCGCCTGCAATGATCACCTGCAGGCCGCGATCCACGGCCGTCTTGCCGTAATCCCACAACCGGTCCGGGGTGCGGTGCGCCGAGACGATCTTTGCCTCCCACGCCACGCCAAGCGCATCAAGCACATACGACGCTTCCTTCATTGTCGGCCAGTCAGACTGGCTTCCCATGATGATGCCGACCTGTGCCATACTGCGCCCTTTCACTGCCCAGCGCGCACTATAGCGGCGGCAGGGGCAGGGGCAAGACGCGCTGCCAAAAGTCGCTTGAAGCGTTCAGGCGATGATATCGGGGATCAGCTGATCCTGGATCTTCACGATCATGTCCTTGAGCGCGAGTTTCTGTTTTTTCAGCCGCCGGAGCGTCAGCGGATCGGGGCGCCCCTGCGTTTCCAGCACATGAACTGCCTCGTCAAGATCGCGATGTTCGCGCTGCAGGACCTGCAGGCGGATGCGCAGCACCTCTTCGTGGTTCATTTCCATAGAGGCGTTCATCGGCGTCTTCTTTTTATGAGTCGTGGCGCTGTCCGGAGCAGAATATAACGAGATTGCGCCCGCTGTGGGAAAATTCTGCAAGCAATGTCACCGATGCGCGGGTCTTGTGCCTTACCGCCTTCGACCCCATATTCCCAATTGATCGGGTGCTTTCGTAAAAGGCCCGCCCACCTGTCGCTTTTAACCGGGGACACACGGATGACCAAACTGACCTTCGCGGCCCATCCTTATCTGCTGGGCTTTGAACAGCTTGAACGGCTGGTTGAACGCACCGCCAAATCGGCAGGTGATGGCTATCCGCCCTTCAACATCGAGGCCGTGTCAGACCACGCTTACCGGATCACGCTGGCCGTTGCGGGCTTTCGCGAAGGCGATCTGGCGATAACGCTGGAGGATCGGCAACTGGTCGTGCGCGGCCGGCAGGCCGAGGATGAGGGCGAGCGTCTGTTTTTGCACCGTGGCATCGCGGCCCGTGCCTTTCAGCGCAGCTTCGTGCTGGCCGACGGGGTCGAGGTTGCGGGGGCCGAGATGGAACATGGCCTTTTGCACATCGACCTGCGCCGCACGATGCCCGAAACTGTAGTGCAGACCATCAAGATCAACAGCGGGGCCGGCGGAAAATCCGCCATGCACGCCACCCGGATCGAAAAGGAGTAGACGATGCAGACGAAATTCAAAGGCTTTTCCGACGATATGTCGCAGATCGTCTACATCCGCCCCGTCGCCGTGATTGACCTGCCTGACGAGATTCAGGAACAGGCCGAGGGGATCGAGACGCTTTATGCCCTGCACCGCCCCGATGGCGAGCGGCTTGCGCTGGTCAAGGATCGTGATCTTGCCTTTGCGCTGGCCCGCCAGAATGATCTGGCCCCGGTGGCTGTTCACTGACATTTGTCCAGTGATGACAAGATGCATCCTTGTCAGCTTGCGCGCCGATGAAGGTCATCAGGAACGGTGCCCGTTCGGGTGTTTCGTCGGATGCGCGCGGATCAGGCTTTCGGCACACACTGCAGCGAAAGGCAAATCGGGCATCAGCCGCTGATCGGTCTGGTCAGGCCAGGCGGCAGGGCGTGCCTGACGATTGCCGTGCCCGCACTGGGTGCAATCAACTAGCATGATGCCTTGGGCATGATCACCGATTTGAGCGCGCACGCCATGAACGCGTTGATGATCCTGGCGCTGGGCCATGCGGCGGTGGCGATCTGCCATCAGTTTGTGCAGAGTCACGGCTTGCATGTGTGGATGTTCCGACCCGTTGATGCCTTGGATCTGAAAAAGGCCGCCCTGTCCGGGGCGGCCTTTTTCAGTTCGTGCGGGGGGGCGGATCAGCCGTATGGTTTGCTGAAAATTCCGGTGCATGTCCACCGAAGTCAGCCCTTGATAAGACCCATTGATTCAAGCTTCAGGATGACCTGATGCGCGCAGTGGTCGACATCGACATTTTCGGTATCAACCACCAGTTCTGCCTTGGTCGGAACCTCGTAAGGGTCTGAAATGCCCGTGAATTCCTTGATCTTGCCCTCACGCGCCATCTTGTACAGGCCCTTGCGGTCGCGGCGTTCGCATTCTTCGACGCTTGTCGCGACATGGACTTCAATGAAGGCGCCGAACGCCTCTACCATTTCGCGCACGGCGCGGCGGGTGGCGGTGTAGGGTGCGATCGGCGCGCAGATCGCGATGCCGCCGTTCTTGGTGATTTCGGACGCCACATAGCCAATGCGCTTGATGTTGATGTCGCGATGTTCTTTGGAAAAGCCAAGCTCGGACGACAGATGCTTGCGCACCACGTCGCCATCGAGAAGCGTCACCGGACGCCCGCCCATTTCCATCAGCTTGACCATCAGCGCGTTCGAGATGGTGGATTTGCCCGACCCGGACAGCCCGGTGAAGAACACCGTGAACCCCTGCTTGTCACGCGCGGGCGAGGTGCGGCGCAATTGCGTGACAACCTCGGGAAAGGAAAACCACTCGGGGATATCAATCCCTTCGCGCAGGCGACGGCGCAGTTCGGTGCCGGAAATATCCAGAACCGTGGTGCCTTCGGGCACTTCATTGGCGGGGTAATACTGCGCCTTTTCCTGGACATAGACCATGTGCTTGAAATCGACCATTTCGATGCCGATTTCTGCCTGATGCTCCTTGAACAGAACCTGCGCGTCATAGGGACCGTAAAAATCTTGTCCTGCCGAGTTTTTGCCAGGGCCCGCGTGGTCACGCCCCACGATGAAATGGGTGCAGCCGTGGTTGGCGCGGATCAGCCCGTGCCAGACCGCCTCGCGCGGGCCGGCCATGCGCATTGCAAGGTTCAGAAGGCTCATGTGCGTGGTTGACGCGGGGTATTTGTCCAGCACCGCCTCATAGCAGCGCACGCGCGTAAAGTGATCCACGTCGCCCGGCTTGGTCATCCCTACGACCGGGTGGATCAACAGGTTCGCCTGCGCCTCGCGCGCGGCGCGGAAGGTCAGTTCCTGATGCGCGCGGTGCAAGGGGTTGCGGGTCTGAAAGGCCACGACTTTGCGCCAGCCCATCTTGCGGAAATAGGCGCGCAGTTCGTTGGGCGTGTCGCGACGTGCCTTGAAATCGTAATGCACCGGCTGCTGGATGCCGGTGATCGGCCCGCCAAGGTAAACCTTGCCCGCCACGTTGTGCAGATAGTTGACCGCCGGATGCGCCAGGTCGTCGGCGCCGTAGACTTTTTCGGCCTCGCGCGCCTTGTTGGGCACCCATTTGTCGCTGACCGACATCACGGCCAAAATCACCCCCTCGGCATCGCGCAGCGCGATGTCCTGACCGGGTTCCACCTTGTCGGCAAATGCATCCGATACATCCAGCGTGATCGGCATCGGCCACAAGGCACCGCTTGCCAGACGCATGTTTTCCACGACGCCGTTGTAATCCGCCTCGGTCAGAAAGCCCTTCAACGGATTGAAGCCGCCGTTCAGCAACAGCTCCAGATCGCACACCTGACGCGCGGTCAGATCCCAGGACGGCAGCGTGCCGGCTTCGGATTTCAGTTTTTGTGCAGATTCGTAGGAAACATAAAGTTCCGGGATCGGGGCGTGATTGGGGTTCGACATGAACAGGCCTTTACATACGAAGAGGGGCGAGGTTTCCCGCCAATGCGCGCGCACCTATCGCGCGATTGTGGCGATATTCAAGCGCGACGGCGTTCGGAATGGAAAAATAGGGCGGCATTGACGCATGTTTCACGCAGTTTCGGAAAGAATGCCCGTTTTCAGTCCGGCACGCGCAAGGTTGTTCACTCTGCCGCCTTCAACTCCATTTCCTGAGCGGCAAGAAACTTCTCGGCGTCCAGTGCGGCCATGCAGCCCATGCCTGCCGATGTTACTGCCTGACGGTAGATGTGGTCGGTCAGATCGCCCGCCGCAAAGACACCCGGAATGACAGTGCGCGTCGACCCCGCCTCGACCTGAACATAGCCGCCGGAATGTAGCGGCAACTGATCCTTGACCAGTTCTGATGCCGGCGCATGGCCAATGGCAACGAAGAACCCGGCGCAGGGAATGTCGGTGACGGTGCCGGTGTTCACATCGCGCGCCCGCACGGCCGTCACACCCAACGGCTTTTCGGTGCCCAGAATTTCGTCGATGGCGTGGTTCCAGATCACCTGCACTTTGGGGTGCGCGAAAAGCCGGTTCTGCAGGATCTTCTCGGCCCGCAAACTGTCGCGCCGATGGATCAGAGTGACCTTTGAGGCGAAATTGGTCAGAAACAGCGCCTCTTCCACGGCTGTGTTGCCGCCACCGATGACCACCACCTCCTTGCCCCGGTAAAAGAACCCGTCACAGGTGGCGCAGGCTGATACGCCAAAGCCCTTGAACTTTTCCTCGGACTCAAGACCCAACCATTTCGCCTGCGCGCCGGTGGCAAGAATGATGGCATCGGCGGTAAAGGTCGTGCCGCTGTCGGCATGTGCGGTGAACGGGCGGCGCGACAGGTCAAGCGCAGCGATATAGTCCGAGACAACCTCGGCCCCCATCGCCTTTGCATGTTCTTCCATCCGGACCATCAGATCGGGGCCCTGCACTTCGGTGTCGCCGGGCCAGTTTTCGACCTCGGTCGTGATGGTCAACTGGCCGCCGGGTTGCAGGCCCTGCACCAGAACCGGTTCCAGCATGGCGCGGGCGGCATAAACGGCGGCGGTATAGCCAGCGGGGCCGGAGCCAATGATCAGAACCTTGCTGTGACGTGTCTTGGCCATGATGCCTCCGATCGATGTTTGCCCCGATATAGGGTCTGCGGGCGGGTGCGGAAAGGCCTGTTTTGATCAAACCCGAACTGCCGCCCATGCAAAGACGTGCGTGAATAAATCTTGCGCTTGCGTGAAATAATATTGCGCAAACCGGGGCGAAAACATAATGTCGCATCGAAACTCACGGTTCCGGGGAACACGATGGCCATATCCAAGCTGGACCCGATTGACCGGCACATCCTGGCGGAACTGCAGGCTGATGGCCGCATGACGAATGTGGAGCTGGCGCGGCGTGTCGGGATTTCCGCGCCGCCCTGTCTGCGCCGGGTCCGCACGCTGGAAGAGGCGGGCTATATCAATGGCTATCACGCCGATATCGAAGCGCGCGAACTGGGATTCGAAGTGCAGGTATTTGCGATGGTGCGCCTGCAAAGTCAGGCCGAGGCGGATCTTTCGGCGTTTGAACAACGCTGCCGCGACTGGCCGTTGGTGCGTGAGTGTCACATGCTGAACGGCGAAATTGATTTCATTCTGAAATGCGTGTCGCCTGATCTTTCCAGTTTTCAGAACTTTCTGACCGAGCATCTGCTGCGCGCGGTGAACGTGGCAAATGTGAAAACCAGTCTTGTGATCCGCTGTGCCAAAGATCAACCTGGGGTTCCGTTCGACGTTCTGGAAGAGCGTCTGTTGAAAAACGCCTGAGCGGATCGGTGCGAAGCGTCAAAAACGGATAGGCGGCCCCTTGATGGTGCGCAGAGGTTCGCACCGGGGCCGCCTTAACCGTGTATCGCCATTAACGATCAGGGGTGCCCAATCGGGTCTTACCGCGCCACAACCGTCCGTCACCACTTCATCTTGCTGGAGGGGAAAGTGGCAGAAGCCGGGCAGTCCGTCAAACTTTATTCTTAATTCAGTAAGTAGCTTGGTCAATACAGGTCAATACGGGTTATTGTTTCCGAAACAGCGAAAAATGTGCGGGAATTGAGGCAATGCCACCCGTCAAAATCGATCACGCAGCGAATCGACAAATGCAAACGGGCCGCCGAAAGGCGACCCGTCATGGCAATCTGGTCGGCTGTTTCAGCGTGCGGCGAGGGCGCGCGGTTTGGCCGGAACGGCGGGCAGGTTCTTCATCGCCTCTGGTTTGCGGCGGGCGCCGCGGGTCCAGGGCATTGCGACTTGCGGCTCATTGGCGGCGGCGATTGCGGATTTCAACCAGCGGCGATCTTTGGTCATCTCTGTTGTCCTTCGGCTTCTGCGCAAAGTGGTTTTCATTAACCTTGCTGAAGGTATGACACCGCAATGCGGCAAGGTTTTGGCAGCGGTGGAAGTTTTATTGCGGCGCTGCGGCGGCTTTGACGGGCAGGGCCTGCCGGCCGGGCTGTGCCTGTAATTCAACGGAATTTCCACCGTTTGGACTGGTAATCTGAGGCAATCAGGCAGGATTGTTTCCGAAATTGCGCAAAATTTGCGGCGGGTTTTGCCGCATTTCTGCCCAGATCACAGACGGATGGTCGAAATCAGCCTGCCGTAATCGGCCTCACCCGCATGGGTGGTGCGGCGGAAGGAATAGAATCGCTCTGGTTCGGCATAGGTGCAATGGCGCGTCCATTCCGCGTGTCCGACGCCCGCCGCGCGCAGACGGGCAAGGCTGTAGCCGGGCAGATCAAACATCGCACGGTCGCCAGTGCCACCTGAAAAGAACCGCGCGGCCTGTGGGTCGTCATCGACAAAAGCCTCCACAAACTCGGGGCCGACCTCGTAGTTGCGTTGGCTGATGGTGGGGCCGATGATGGCCGTCGTCCGGCCCGGTTGCGCACCCAGACCCTGCATCGCGTCCAGCACGGCTTCAAGCACCCCTGCTTTTGCACCCCGCCAACCCGCATGGGCTGCGCCGATGACGCCTGCCGCGG
>JBGSRQ010000389.1:0-9164 GCA_041737515.1 Rhodobacterales bacterium
GACGATGTTCTGATATCCGGTGCAGCGGCACAGGTTCCCCGCCATGCCAAAGCGCACCTCCTCTTCGGTCGGGTTCGGAATCTCCTGCAACAACCGGTGCGCGCGGGTGATCATGCCCGGCGTGCAAAAGCCGCATTGCAACCCGTGATGTTCGCGGAACGCCCTTTGCAGCACGTTCATCTCGCCCAGCGGCGAAAGCCCTTCGATCGTCGTCACGTCCGAACCATTCGCCTGCGCTGCAAAGACAGTGCAGGATTTGACCGATTTGCCGTTCATTTCTACTGTGCAGGCCCCGCAATGAGAGGTTTCGCAGCCGATATGCGGACCGGTCAGGTTCAGCTTTTCGCGCAGAACATGGATCAGCAATTCGCGCGGTTCGACCAGAAGTTCCTCGGCCTTGCCATTTACGGTCAGTTTCAGGTGCATCTTGTTCATGGTCATTCTCCCCCTCAGGCGCTGGCAATGGCGCGGGTGATCGCGCGGTGAATGACAATGCCCGCCACATGCATCTTGAAGGCCACAGGGCCACGATTGTCGGGCGTGGGATCAATGTCGCCCAGCGCCGCTGCAACGGCCTTTTCGATATCGCCCGGTCCGCATTTCGTGTCGATCAGCGCATCCGCGGCCGCTTTTGACCAGATCGGCGTATCCGAAAGGTTGGTCATCGAGATTGACGCCGACGCGCAGGTTCCCCCTTTCATGCCGATCAGGGCCGCACAGGCCGCCGTCGCATAATCGCCGATCTTGCGTTTCTGCTTTTCATAAGCATGGCCGCCGGTCTGGGCATCAAAGCTGACCGACACCAGAATCTCGTCATCTTCGCGCGACGTTACAAACGCCGCATGGTAAAACTCTCGCGCTTTGACAGTGCGGGTGCCCTTTGGCCCGACCAGCGTCAATGTGGCGTCAAGACATTGCATCAGCCCCGGCATGTCATTGGCCGGATCGCCGTTGGCAACGTTTCCCCCCATAGTGCCACAATATCGCACCTGCGGATCGGCGATCTGCAACGCAGCGTCCCGCACCAAAGGCGCAGCTTTTGTCAGCGCCGCGTTGTTGATCATCGCATGCTGCGTGACCATCGCGCCGATGGTGACCTTGCCGTTTGCCACGCTGATGATCTGAAGCTCGGGGATATCCTGAAGGTCCACCAGATGGCTGACGGCAGCCATCCGCAGCTTCATCATCGGGATCAGGCTGTGCCCGCCTGCAAGAACCCGGGCTTCGTCGCCGTGGTCGTTCAACAGAGCCACGGCGGTTAGCACATCGGCCGGCCGATGGTATTCGAATGCTGATGGAATCACTGGAGTCCTCCCAAACACCTGCGCCCACAGCATTGAGTCGATCAAAGAATTTCCGGCTGGCGAACACCCGATCAGCGGAAATTGCTTCACCAACTGCGAAATGGCTGCACGAAATGCGTTTCAGGCCAGACCCAGCGCCGCGCGAACCTCGGCAATGCGAGACCGACTGACCGGCACCACACCCAAGCCCGGGCTTTTGGCAAAAAGACAGATGCCGTTGTCCTTCTTGCGCTCAAATGCGGAAACATGTCGGGGGTTGATCAGATAGCTGCGATGGCAGCGGATGAAGCTTTCGCCCTCCAGTCTGGTTTCGGCATCCGAAATGGACCACGGCGAAAACAGCTCCTCCGCTCCGGCATAGAGAATGCAGTAATGCCCCTCGGCCCGCAGCGCCGCAATCTCGGCGGGACGCATGAACTTGATCTGCCCGTCCTTCTGATAGGGAACCGCTGTCAAGGGCGGGCGCGGCGCGAAAGCGGGAACAGGCGCCGGACCCGTCGGCTCCGCCAACGTGGCGGCAACCTCCGGCGCGGGAAAGAAGGTCACCCCCAAAAGCAGAAACGCCCCGCAGATCACAAAGGCGATCAGCGTCACGATCAGCGCCAGGGTCGAATTGTCGATCATCGTCGTCAGGGCACGGACATCAGGCGAGGGCACAAAATTCGTCCCCGCCATCGACAGGAAATGCACCGAACAGACCGCCACCGCGAAGGCCAGCGTGCCCAGAAGGATCCGGCGATAGGTGCGTTCGCCATAGGCGATGCTGAACGACAAGATGCCCATCGCAATCGCCGCAGCCAGTGCGACCAGCACGCCGAAGGGTGAATAGACGGGCGTGCAAAGCTCCATCCCCGACATGCCGACGTAGTGCATGACCGAAATGCCAAGCCCGGCGATCATTCCCGCAACCATGATGCTGGTCTGCGTGCGCGCCCGGAAATGCAGGATCAAAAGCGAAATCCCGATCATCAGAATCGCAACCAGTGCGGAAATCAGCGTGGTCAGGGCGTCGTAAAAGAAAAGGATCGGCAATTGCAGACCCAGCATCGCGACGAAGTGCATCGCCCAGATGCCGCCGCCCAGCGCCACCGACGCCATCGCGATGCGTTGCTTGCGTTGGGTTTCCGGCAGGCCGGAGATGCCGCGCGTCAGCGCAAGCCCGGTAAAGCTGGCCATAAGGGAAACGGCGATGGACGCAATGACAAGCAATGGATTATGGGAATAGTCCAGAAACATTCCACTCCCCCCGTTCTTGTAGCAGTCCGCCCGGTTGGGCTGGCGCGCTCGCCGAATTTCCGGCCTGTTGCGAATCGCGCCCGTCGTGCACAACGCCTGCGATGTTACACGCCTCGGCTGAAAAGCGGCAGTCACCGTTGGGTGCACCCCCGTGGCAAGATCGTGACCGCAAGGGAGCGCAGAAATCAGATCGGTCCGGCCGGCAGGTTCACCCTAAATCCGCAACACAATCGGCGAGTCCGATTGGCGGCTGGCAAGCCTGCGATGTGCTTCGGGCGCGTCGGCAAGCGGCAGGACCTGCGGCTCGGCCAGACTTATCCGCCCGGAAAGAACTTGCCCGAAAAACGCTGCCGCATGGTCCTCTACCTCGGCACGGGTGCGGGTGAAATGGCCATAGTTCGGGCGTGACAAAGTCAGTGACCGGGCGGCCAGATTGTCGATGTTCCAATCCCCCACCGGACCCGACGCCTCGCCCAGACTGACCAGATGCCCCCGCACGGCACAGGCGCGGACCGACCCCGCGAACGTTGCCCGCCCGACGCCGTCATACACAACATCAACGCCGCGTCCGGCCGTCTCATGCAAGACGGCCCCGGCAAAATCGGTGGTGGAATAGTTGATCACAACATCCGCGCCATGGTCCCGCGCGCGGCGAAGTTTTGCATCATCAGACGCGGTCGCGATCACATGCGCGCCTGCCCGGTTGGCCCATTGCACCAGGATCTGGCCAAGACCACCGCCTGCTGCATGAACCAGAACCCAATCGCCCGGCTGCAGCACATGCACCGACCGGGTCAGGAAACTGGCCGTGATACCGCGCAGAAGATGCCCCGCCGCCATCGCATCTGTCATGGCATCGGGCAGCCGGATCACCTTTTCCGCGGCCATCGTGCGCGCGCTGCAATAGGCCCCCGGCGGCGCGCAGGCATAGGCCACGCGGTCGCCCACCTGCAAATGGCCAACGCCGGGACCAACTGCTGCCACATGCCCCGCCGCCTCCATCCCCGGAATACCGGGTGGGGCAACCAGCGGGAAATGCCCCGTGCGGCAATGAATGTCGATGAAGTTCACTCCGATATGGCTGTGCGCAATGGTCACCTCGCCGATACCGGGAGGTGCAACGCTGATCGGTTGCACGGCCAGAACGTCGGGTCCGCCGTAAGCGGTCACGAACACGCCAACATCCGCGGACTTGGGCGCTGGATTTGCCGCAACGGGCATGGGCGCGACTGTCGGCTTTACCACCTGCGACCTGCCCGCGAACCAGTCTTTCAGCGCCGCAAATCCTGCGCGATAAACCCCGTCGCGCACCAGCGTGACCATCGCCGCAAGGTCCGGGGCAGGGGGGTGAAACTCGCTGAACCATTCCAGATAACATCGCGCGCCGTCCGTCACCGGACGCAGCCGCATATGAGCGACATAACCAATCAGCGGCACGGGCGCTTCCAGCAGGCAATAGCTCAAGCTGCGGTCACGGTCTGAACAGCGGATAAGCTGCTCTCGCAACACCCCGCCATCCGCCAGCCGGAAATTCCGCACCCCGCCCACACAATCGGGCGGCAGACCGTCCTCCATATGGCTGGAGACGATGGCCGGGTGCCATCGGTGATGCGCGTTGAAATCGCGCAGCAGCTGCCAGACATGTTCAACTGGCGCGTCGATGATCGTGCTTTCCCGGATACGAACCATACGACGCGCCAGCCCTTTGCAACCCTACTTCATTTTCAGGTCAGAGCCACGGAATGTGCTGACCATCGCCGCCATCAAGCCATCTTTCGTGACATAGGCATCAGACCCCCGGTATGGCTCGGCCAGAAATGGCGCGGTGGCCACCCACTGCACATTCAGCGTCTCGCCCACCTGAAACGCCCTTTCGGGCGTGAAGGTAATGCCCAACAGCCCGCCTTCGGCCGCAGGTTTGCAGAACCCCTTGAACAGATCGCCAATCGCTGCCCGTCCGACCACGACATTTCCATTGTCGAGATGGATCTGCGCATCGTCGGGATACTGCGCCAACAATCGGTTCCAGTCACATACGTTCAGCGCCGCCACATGCTCATCCACCACGGCCTGAGGGCTTGCTTGCTTGGCCAGCGGTGGCAAAGCGGCATCTTCCGCAGCGGCCATCGAGGCAATCGCCATTGCGCCCGCCGCCAAAACCATTCTAATCATTCTGACTTCTCCTGATTTGCTTGGGTTGAAGTTCGGAGACTGGGTTCCCCACGGTGTCCAATCATCGGGAACCCAGTCTTTGCTTCAGGGCGTCAAAGGCGGCCTGAAACACGGTGACGCCGATCTGATGCACCAAACCATGTTCCTGTGCCGGGGCGCAGTCAAAACCCGCCTCCCAGCTTGCAAAGGTGCGGTTACCGTCGGTTATCGGCGAAAGCTGCAGAGTGGCGATATAATTGGTCAACGGCATCGGGCTTTCGATGATTTCGTAACTGCACGAAAGGTCGTAATCCGAAAGCGCCAGAAGCCGCTCGCGGATCAATCCTCCGTCGTTCAGGTGAAAATTGCGGATGCAGCCGATCTGATCAGCCGGTTGATTCCCTTCAATCCGGCTGTCGCGCACAAAACCCGTCCAGACCGGCAAGGCGTTGAAATCGCGCACAATCCGCCAGACTTCGGCAGCAGGTGCCGGCAGCACGGTCGAGGTGAAGACTTTTGCCATCACTCGTCCCGGTCACGGTCTGAGGATTTTCCGGTCTTGCCCTTGGACAGACTCGCGATGTCCTTGGCATCGCGCAGAACGTCCGTCATCCGGCCAAGTGATCCACCTTCGATGCCGATTTCCTTCATCAGACTGTCGATCATCGGGGCCTGCACGCGGTAGCGCAGAGCGCTGTCTATCACTTCGTCGGTGACGTTCTTGGCCCCTCCGGCCCCACTGCCGCCCATACCTTCGACATGCAGAATCTTGATGGCCTCGATCTTTTCCATCGGTTTGACGCTTTCGCGCACGATGCCTTCCAGTCGGTCCAGCAAAGCCTTGCGCAACCGGCCCGCGCGGGCTTCTTCAGACAGCATGTTCTCTGCCTCGTTCAACTGGTGCGCTCCTTTGGCATCCACGCTGAATGTCTCGGCCTTGGCCAACGCCATGATCTTTTCCGCCTCGGCCTTCGCGGTCACTTCCAGCGTGGCGCGTTCCGCGTCGCGCGCGGCGGCAATCAGGTCGGTCATCTTGCGACGTTCGGCAATTTCGCGTTCACGCAGGGTAAAGGCCTGCTCCTCGGCCTGAACAGCCTTGCCACGGGCCGTTTCTGCGGCCGCCACGGCGCCCGAACGCTCGGTGCTTTTCTTTGCCAGTGCTATCGCCTTTTCCTCGCGCGCGAGGTCGGTCTGCAACTCACGCTCGATCTCGATCTGGCGCAGTTCCTGACGGGTGATCAGACGAGCTTCTTCCACCCCACGCTCGGCCGTGACCCGTGCGCGCTCGATCTCCTCGCCCGAGGCGATTTCTGCTTCCTCGAACGCTTGCCGCTTGGCGATCTGCAAGGATTCCAGATGCCGCTCACGGGCCAGCCGCAACTCGTCCAGTGCGCGGTCCTGTGCCACCTGTTCGGCCTGCGTGCCCTGATCGGCGACGATCTGCGCGCGCTTGCGGGCGGCTTCGGCTTTGGTCAACTCCAGACCCTTGGCAGCCAGGGCGATCTGACGGTCCTGCTCGGCCAGCTCCAGCGCCGATTTGCGGTTGATGGCCAGCGTGTCCTGCGCCTGTTCACGTTCGATCCGCGCCTTTTCCAGCGACAACTCCGATGCAATCGCCTCACGTTCCGTCAACTCACGCGTCTTGATTTCAGCCTCGTCCAAAGACCTGCGGCGGGCGAGTTCCAGACGCTGCGCCTCCTCCTCTTTCTGGATCCGCTCCTGGGTCAGGCGGCGCTCTTGCTGAACGCGCGACACTTCGACAGCCTCGTTCGATTGCATCCGTGCCTGTTCGGATTCCTGTTCGCGCAGGGCACGTTCGCGTGCAAGTTCGGTGCGCTGCGAAGCGCGACGAATTTCGACTTCGCGTTCCTGCTCAAGCTGCGCATATTCGGCGTCACGGTCAATTTCCAGCACCCGGCGCTGGGTTTCAAGGTTCTGGTTTCTGATTTCAACCAGGGTGCGCTGCTCGATCTCGTTGCGCATCTTGCGCCGGGTTTCGATGGTTTCGGTAAGCTGCGTCAGACCCTCGGCGTCAAAACTGTTGGACGGATCGAAATACTCAAGCCCGGTCTGATCCAGTTCCACGATCGAGACGTTCTCAAGCTCCAACCCGTTTGCCGCAAGCGATTCCGATGCCAGCTCCCGCACCCGTGCGGCATAGCCGTGCCGGTTTTCGTGCAGCTCCTCCAGCGATGATTGCGCCGCAACCGACCGCATCGCAGCGGTGAACTTGCCTTCCAGAAGGTCCCGCAGTCCCACAGGATCAAGCGTGCGCCGTCCCAGCGTTTGCGCCGCCGCTGCAACCAGCGTGGTTGACGCACCGACGCGCACAAAGAAATCCGCGCTTAGATCAACCCGCATCCGGTTCTTGGTGATCAGCGCCTTGTCATTGACCCGTGCGACGTTGATGCGCAGCACGTTCATGTTGACGGGCGTAATCTCGTGCAGCACCGGTATGACGAACGCGCCTCCGTTCACCACCACCTTTTCGCCCAGAAAACCCGTGCGCACAAATGCGGTTTCCTTGGTGGACCGGCGATAAAGCCAGCGCAGGATATAAACCACGATGGTGATCAAGACCGCCGCGATGATCAGCCACAAAAGGATCTGCCCGAACATGTCTGATGTCATTTGCTTTTGCTCCCCTTGACTGGCTTGAAGCTAACGGATTTGAATTTGCGTGTCTGCTCTGTCAGGGCGCGCTCGGTGGGCAGGCGTTCCATCGACGATGCGCCGTAAAAGCCGTGGCAATGCTTCGTGTTGCGCAGAACGTATTCGGCATCCGCAGGCTCGGCCACCGGGCCGCCGTGCACCAGAACGGTGATATCCTTGCGCACCTCCATCGCGGCCTTGGCCCAACGATCCACAAGAGCCGGGCAATCGGTCAGCTTCAGCGAGGTTTCCGCTCCGATGGATCCGCCCGTAGTCAGACCCAGATGGCACACGATGATATCTGCGCCCGCCTTGGTCATCGCCCGCGCGTCGTCTTCGCTGAACACATAAGGCGTTGTGAAAAGACCCTTTTTATGGGCCAGCGCGATCATGTCGACCTCAAGCTGATATGACATTCCGGTTTCTTCCAGGTTGGCGCGGAACGTGCCGTCGATCAGGCCTACCGTCGGAAAGTTCTGCACGCCCGCAAAGCCCTTGCGCTTTACATCATCCAGAAAGCTGTCGAACATGCAGAACGGATCGGTGCCGTTCACCCCCGCCAGAACCGGCGTGTGTTTGACGACGGGCAGCACTTCGGACGCCATCTCCATCACGATCTCATTGGCGTTCCCGTAAGCCAGAAGCCCCGCCAGAGACCCGCGGCCCGCCATCCGGTAGCGGCCCGAGTTGTAGATCACGATCAGATCAATCCCGCCGTCCTCTTCGCATTTCGCAGAAAGCCCGGTTCCCGCACCACCCCCGACAATGGGGATTCCATCGGCCTTCATCCTTGCAAATTTCTTGGCCAGTTCGGCACGGTCGTGGCGGGACATCAGGCTCTCCTTGATAGAGTCGGGGTCAGGCTGCGGAAGGCGGCAACGGCGGCGGCGACAAATGCCGGGTCATTGATATGGGCAGGAACACGCAGGATGCGGCGTGTGCTGGTCTGAGCGACCGTTGCTTCTATTGCATCGAACAGGGCTGCACGGGCGGCGGGGTCATGAAACGGTTTGTCTGGCGCGTCCAGCGCCGAAACGCCGCCTTCGGGCAGCAGGAACTGCACCGGTCCGGTCATCTGGTTCAGCCGCGCGCCGATCCAGGCACCGGCGGCGCGGTTCTCCTCGACCGTGGTGCGCATCAGGGTGACACCCGCGTTGTGGATCACGAAACTGCGGCTGTTGAATTTTTCGGGCACCGATGCGCGCGGGCCGAAATTCACCATATCCAGCGCGCCGACCGACCCGACATAAGGCACACGCATGCGGATGATCGCGCCAAAACGGTCTTCGGTGGCAGGAAACACGCCGCCCACCAACATGTCGGCAATCTCGGTAGTGGTCAGATCCAGCACCGCAGAAATCTGCCCGCTGTCGACCAGAGACTCCATCGCGCGCCCGCCAATTCCGGTGGCATGAAAGGTCAGACAGTCATAATCGCCCTCTAACGCGCGCGTCACTTCCTGCACCAGAGGCGTTGTCACGCCAAACATCGTCAGGCCGATCGCGGGGCGGGAAAGTTTGCGCTTTGTGTCGCGCTCTGCCGGGGTAGGCAGACCCGCAACCATACCCGCCATTGCGTGTGCCGCGTTCGCCAGCACCACTTCGGTGATCTGGTTCAGCCCCTGCACATCAGCGACCGAATGGAACATCAGAATGTCTGACGCGCCAACATATTGCGCCACCTCGCCCGAGGCGACGGTAGAGACCATGATTTTCGGAATCCCGAATGGCAGCGCGCGCATCCCCGCCGTGGCCAGCGACGTTCCACCCGACCCGCCCGCCGAGATGATTCCGCCGATGCCACGCTCCTGCGAAATCCAAC
>JBGSRQ010000392.1:0-4873 GCA_041737515.1 Rhodobacterales bacterium
GATGCCGGGACCTGTGGTATCTCGACCAGCCCCTCGGTCAGTGCTGCAAAGGCAAGCCCGGTGCCGCCCACGATGATCGGCCGAGCGCCGCCCAGCACTTGCGCCACGTCCCGCAACCAGTGGCCCACCGAATAGGCCTGATCCCGCGCCACATGCCCGTAAAGCGCATGTGGCGCCAAAGCCTCCTCGTCCGCAGACGGCCGCGCCGTCAGAATCCGCCAGCAGTCGTAAACCTGCAGCGCGTCAGCATTCACGATCACCCCGCCCTGGGTGGCCGCGATCTCCAGCGCCAGCCCCGACTTCCCGCTCGCCGTCGGCCCGGCAATCAGAACGGGAAGGTCGGGCGAAAGCCGCCTGAATATTCCATCTGCCGCGTATGACTTCATTTTTGCCCAAATACTCCACCGGGGGTCCGGGGGGTGTGAAACTCCCCGGCCCGGCCCCTATGCAGCGTGCATGTGCCTCACGCAAACGATCATCGTTGAACCTGCCGCCCTTTTGCGACATTTTGCGCGGAACCGAAATTGCAATCTGACGCAAGGAACCGCCGATGACCGATGACACGCAGACACCTGCCACCTCGTACGACCGGGTGATGCTGAAAATCTCGGGCGAGGCGCTGATGGGCGATCTGGGCTACGGGTTGCACCCCCCAACGGTCAGCCGCATCGCGCGCGAAGTCCAGTCGGTGCATGATCTGGGGGTCGAGATCTGCATGGTGATCGGCGGCGGCAACATCTTTCGCGGCCTGCAAGGCAGCGCGCAAGGGATGGAGCGGACGACCGCCGACTACATGGGCATGCTCGCGACCGTGATGAACGCGCTGGCCATGCAATCGGCGCTGGAGGCGTTGGGCATCCACACCCGCGTGATTTCAGCGATCCCGATGGATCAGGTCTGCGAGCCCTATATCCGCAGGCGCGCCGTGCGCCATCTGGAAAAGAAGCGCGTGGTGATCTTTGCCGCCGGCACCGGCAACCCCTATTTCACCACCGACACGGCGGCCACGCTGCGCGCCAATGAAATGGCCTGTCAGGCGATCTTCAAGGGCACCAAGGTCGACGGCGTCTATGACAAGGACCCCAAGAAACACGCCGACGCCAAACGCTATACCACTGTCAGCTATGACGAGGTGCTGCAAAAACATCTGGGCGTGATGGATGCATCGGCCATCGCACTTGCGCGCGACAACAACTTGCCGATCATCGTCTTTTCGCTGGATGAACCGGGTGGGTTCAGGGGTATCCTTGCGGGCAAAGGCACTTATACGCGGGTTCAGGACACCGCTCGCTGAGGCGTGGTCCAATTTTGCGCCCGGCCGCAGGATTCCGACCGGGCGCCGTCGATCAGATCAGGATGATGTCGTCCAGCAATGCTGCCCGTGAGGCGACGCCGTCAATCACCAGATGACCACGGGCCCCGAAATCAAGCACGACGTCGCCCGCTACTGTCGACGCGAAGGTGCTGAGCAGCATGTTGACGGTTTTCGGACGTGACCCCAGAAAGGCCGCCGAAATCTCCAGCGTGTCCACGTTGTTTGCGAATCCGGTAATGTGGTCGCGACCGTCGCCGACCTCAAAGACGAAATTGTCCGGTCCGCTGCCGCCGTAAAGCCGGTCTGCTCCGCGACCGCCGTCCAGAATATCGTGACCGGTGCCACCAAACAGTGAATCGTTGCCGCCGTTGCCGAACAGGTAATCGCGGCCCGCACCTCCGTAAATCTTGTCGCCGCCCGCATCGCCAACCAGAATATCGCGTCCCGAAAAGCCAAAGACTGTCGAACCGCCCGCATCGGCAAGGATGGTGTCCGCCGATGCCGTGCCCCGCACGACGACCCCGGCAAGCGTCGCCGAGCCATAAACCGATCCGGACGTGGGCAGATCATCTACAAGTGTGGCTGATCCGGTCGTCGGATTGATCCGGTAGACGTCATTTTGCGCAAGCCCGTACAGAATGCCCTTCTCGGAGTGCAGTCCGAACAGATTGGTGATGCCGTGAAAGACGTTGGAAATGACCGCTTCTGTTGTCAGGTTGATGGTCAGCAACCGGTTCGTCGTCGTGCTGAAATACAGCTTGTTGCCGCTGATGTGGATGTCACCCGCAGAGGCCACGCCAGCGGGTAGGTCGATGGTATTGACGATCGAGAAGTCTTTTGACGACAACACCAGAATGTCGCTACCCGAGGACCCGGACCCGACGTAGAGGCGACCCGCTGCATCCGACCCCAGACCGTTCGCCGATCCGGAAAGGGCATGGACGAAGGTCGCCTTGCCGCTGTTCAGGTTGATTTCGTACAGCCCGTTGAACGTCGTCGTAAAGACGCGCCCGTTTGGCGTGACCGCGATATCCGTCCAGGTCTGGGCAAAATCGGCCAGTCGAACCGTGCGGCCGGTGTCGATATCGGTGCGGTAAATGCCCCCTGAACTGTCAACGAAAAGCAGTGCCATTCCATTTCCTTGCCAATAAGATGTGAAGGGAATATCCCCTGTGAACCGGACCTTAGAGGCTTCACAGCGTTTGACAACGGGAAACACGGTGCCCTCGTTTTCGGACATGGCACGCCGCAGCCATGCCGGTGCCCGGGCGCAAACGACCTATACATTCCGCAAACCTATACGATATAACGAGCGTCAAACATGCGGCCGGCTGGCCGCGCCGGCACGGATGAGGGCGACATATGGCGCAAGACGATCTTGAGATAGACCTTGATGCAATCCAGCGCCGCATGGATGGTGCGATGAATGCATTGAAGCAGGAATTTGCCAGCCTGCGCACCGGGCGCGCCTCGGCCGCACTGGTTGATCCGATTCAGGTTGATGCCTACGGCCAGATGACGCCGATCAACCAGCTTGGCACCGTGAACGTGCCGGAACCGCGGATGGTCGTGATCAACGTCTGGGACAAGGCGATGATTTCCAAGATCGAAAAGGCGATCCGCGAAAGCGGCATCGGCATCAACCCGATCACCGACGGCCCGCTGATCCGCCTGCCGATTCCAGAGCTTAACGAGGAACGCCGCCGCGAATTGTCAAAGGTTGCAGGCACCTATTCCGAGAATGCCAAGATTGCCATCCGCAACGTGCGCCGCGACGGAATGGACCAGATCAAGAAGGCCAAGGCCAACGGCATGGGCGAGGATGACCAGAAGATGTGGTCCGACGAAGTGCAGGAACTGACCGACAAGGCCATCGCCGCCGTTGACCGCGCGCTGGAAAGCAAGCAACAAGAGATCATGCAGGTCTGACCTGCTGAACATTGCGAAAAGGGGCTAGGTTTGGCCAGCAAGCGGCGCGACGATGCGGCCTCCCCCCGGGTGGCGGATCATGTCGCGATCATCATGGATGGCAATGGTCGCTGGGCCACCAATCGTGGCTGGCCGCGCCTTGTGGGCCATCGCAAGGGGGCCGAGCGCGTCAAACAGATCGTGCGTTGCGCGCCTGATCTGGGCATTCAGTGGCTGACGATCTATGCCTTTTCCACCGAGAACTGGAAACGGTCGACCGAAGAGGTTCTGGGTCTCATGTCGATCTTTGCGCGCTATATCGAACGCGAGGCAGACCGCCTTGCCGCCGAAGGTGTGCGGATGCGCTTTATCGGTGACCGCAGCCGTCTGGACCCGAAATTGCAGCGCCTTATGGCCGGGATCGAGACCCGGACAGCTCCGTTATCGCGCCTGAACCTGACGGTTGCGATCAACTATGGTGGCCGGGATGAATTGATCCGCGCCGCAAACCGTCTGGCGCAGGACGTGGCCGACGGTCGCATCGCACCGGGCGATGTGAACGAAGAGGCAATCTCGTCGCGCCTTGATACCGCCGATCTGCCCGACCCAGATCTGGTCATCCGCACCTCGGGCGAGACGCGCACCTCGAATTTTCTGCCCTGGCAATCGGCCTATTCTGAATATGAATTCGTCGAAACACTGTGGCCTGATTTCAGCCCGGACGAACTGGCCATGATCGTCAACCGCTTTGGGCGGCGCGAACGGCGCTTTGGCGGGGTGGTCGGCGCGTGACGGTTGCGCCTGACCGCTGGTCCGACCTGCGCAAGCGGCTTATTTCTGCCGCCGTGATGCTGTCGGTTGGCGCTGTCGAAGTGTTTCTGGGCGGGCCGTCGTTCATGGCGATGGTGCTGGCAATCTGCGGCGTGATGATCTGGGAATTGTCGGTGATGACCGGCCTGGGGAATCGTCGCAAGCCCACGCTTCTGGGCCTTTTTGCCGCGATCATGCTGGGGGCCGCGCTGTCGTTGCCGGCATGGGCTGCATCGCTGGCGCTGATCGCACCCGGCGTGCTGGGCGTGCTGGACGCGCGGCGCGACAAGGCGATCTATCTGGTTTATTCCGCGCTGATCATGGTGACGGGCTTTGGCCTTGTGGTCTTGCGCGCGAGCGAAGGCATGACGGTGATCCTGTGGCTTTTGCTGCTGGTCGTCGTGGCGGATGTGGCGGGGTATTTCGTTGGCCGCAGTGTCGGCGGGCCGAAATTCTGGCCTGCGATCAGCCCGAAAAAGACGTGGTCCGGCACGGTTGCGGGCTGGGTCGGGGCGGTTCTGGTGGCTTTGGCGTTCATTGCGGCGGGCGTCGCGACGTGGCATCTTTTGTGGCTGTCGCCACTTGTGGTCTTTGCAGGCCAGCTTGGCGATATCGGCGAATCCCTGATCAAGCGGCGTGCCGGCGTCAAGGACAGCTCGCGCCTGATCCCCGGGCATGGCGGCGTGATGGACCGGTTCGATGCGCTGGCCGCGGCTGTGACACTGGTTTTTCTTGTGTCGCTGATCGCACCGCTGCCCATTGGCGCGGTGTGACATGCGCAGCGTTTCGATCTTTGGCGCAACCGGGTCGATCGGCGAAAGCACGTTCGATCTGATCTGC
>JBGSRQ010000423.1:0-1840 GCA_041737515.1 Rhodobacterales bacterium
AACGCGGCCGAGGCTTCGGGCTGGGGGGCGTGCTGGCTGTCGGGCTGGCCCGCGCATGACCGCGATTTCGTCACGCAGGGCTTTGGCCTTGGCCCGCAGGAAACCGTGGCCGGCATCATCCACATCGGCACCGAAACCACACTGCCCCAAGACCGCCCGCGCCCCAATGTGGCCGCTTTGATCACCTGGGCCTGACCCCCGCAACGATGCCGAAAGGACGCGCATGATCCTGACCTCTTTCGCCCGCGCGCTGGCACAGATCGGCGATCCGAGGTTTTTCCGGGTGCTGATCCTCGGGCTTGCACTGACCGTCGCCCTTCTGATCGGGGTCTATGGGCTGTTCGTCTGGGCCCTGGATGCGTTCATCCCCGGCTCTTTCACCCTGCCGTGGATCGGCGAGGTCGGCGGGGTTCACACCGTCATCGGCTGGGGGTCGGCAGTTGTCGTGCTGGTCCTGTCGGTGTTCCTGATGGTGCCGGTTGCATCCGCCTTTACCGGATTTTTCGTCGAGGATGTCGCGCAGGCCGTTGAGGACCGGCACTACCCCCGCCTGCCCCTGGTGCCGCGCCTGCCATTGGGCGACACGTTGATTGATGCGGCCAACTTCCTTGGCCTGATGCTGATCGCCAACCTGTTGGCATTAATTCTGTATTTCTTTGCCGGGCCGTTCATTCCGCTGATCTTCTGGGGTATCAACGGCTATCTTCTGGGGCGAGAGTATTTTACCCTTGTCGCCATGCGCCGCCTTGGGCGTGTCGGGGCTCGTAGCCTGCGGGCGCGCCATTCCGGCACAATCTGGCTGGCGGGCGTGTTGATGGCAGCCCCCCTGTCGATCCCGATTGTGAACCTGCTGATCCCGGTGCTGGGGGTTGCGACCTTTACCCATCTCTTCCACGCACTGAACGGTGATCAGGGCTTCGTATCAAGCCCCACGGGCGTGTAATAATCTATGTCGTCGATCGTGATGATTCCCGACGTGATGATCGCGTAAAGCGCCGCGAAGATCAGCGCGGCCACGACCGTGGTGATCTTCGCCTTGCGCCTCAGCATCGGGTCGGTGGGGGCGGATTTCGGCGTGCCGGGCACCACCTCTCCCGCCTCGGCCTGACTGACAAAACGCAGCGGCAACACGCAGAAAAAAACCATGAACCATGTCACGGCGAACAAGACGATGGCGGCGGTAATCGTCATGCCTGCTCCAGTTCGACAAGAGTGCCGTTGAAATCCTTGGGGTGCAGGAACAGCACGGGATTGCCATGCGCGCCGATCCTGGGCGCACCATCCCCCAGAACCCGCGCGCCCTTGGCCACAAGGCGGTCACGCGCGGCGATGATATCATCCACTTCATAGCAGATATGATGCATGCCCCCGGCAGGGTTTTTCGCAAGGAAGGCCGCAATCGGCGAGGCGTCGCCCAAGGGGTGCAAAAGCTCGATCTTGGTGTTGGGCAGGGTGATGAACACAACGCGGACGCCGTGCGCAGGCTCGTTCTGCACGGGGCCCACGTCAGCGCCCAGCGTATCGCGATACTGTGCGGCAGCGGCCTCCAGATCAGGCACGGCGATGGCAACATGGTTCAGACGGCCGATCATGCGGTTCTCCCCCTTTTGATGCCCCCCGTATCGCGCGGCTTGCCGGATGAGGCAAGGGGCGCATCGTCGCGGCACAATGTGGCGGGCAGAAGTGGCGGGGATTTACCATCCGTTAGGGGCTTTGTGCGTTGATGAGATCACCCCGATGCGAAAGGTCCACCGATGCCGCTGTCCGCCCCGCCGTTCCGCTCGCCTTGTGTCCCGAGTGCCGCCCTGCCCCTGTCGGGCCTGACCGTGCTTGCGGTCGA
>JBGSRQ010000432.1:0-5411 GCA_041737515.1 Rhodobacterales bacterium
CGCGCGCGTGGTGCAGGGCCTTGGGGCCGCGGGGCCGCGGATCGTGTCACTGGCGCTGGTGCGCGATCTTTACAAGGGCCGGGAAATGGCGCGCGTCGTCAGCTTTGCGATGATGATCTTCACGCTGGTGCCCGCTGTAGCCCCCCTGGTTGGCACGGCGATCATCGCAAGTTTTGGCTGGCGCAGCGTCTTTCTGGCCTTCATCCTGTTCTCGGCCCTGTCGATGATCTGGATCATGACCCGTCAGCCTGAAACCCTGCCCGTCGAAAAACGTCGCCCCCTGGAGGTCGCGCGTCTGTGGGCCGCATTGCGCGAGGTGCTGGGCCACCGTGTCGTCGTCACTTCGATCATGGTGCAGACGCTGGCGTTCGGATGCCTGTTCGGCACGCTGTCGTCGACCCAGCAGGTGTTCGCCGAAACCTTCGGGCGCGGCCAGAGCTTTCCGGTCTGGTTTGCCGTGATTGCCCTTGTTGCGGGCAGCGCAAGTTTTCTGAATGCAAGCCTTGTGGTGCGTCTTGGCATGCGTTTCCTGATCACCACGACGCTGATGGTTCTGTGCGCGCTGTCGATCCTTTATGCGGGCCTTCTGGAAAGCGGGCTGATGCCGGCGGCTGCGGCCTTTCCGGCCTACATCATCTGGAATATCGCCGTATTCAGCATGGCGGGGCTGACGCTGGGCAATCTCAATGCGCTGGCGCTGGAGCCGATGGGCCATATCGCGGGGCTTGCGGCCTCTGTCTCGGGCGCGATTTCCACAGTCCTTGCGGTGGCGATTGCGGCACCTCTCGGGTTGGCGTTCAATGGCACGCCCGTGCCGCTGACGCTGGGGGTGTCGGTGCTGTGCGCGGCGGCCTTCGGGTTGATGAAAACGATCCCGCGCTAGGCCGGGTGGCCGGGCAGCAACACACATCGTCGATGCGCCAATCCCTTGTGCAAAGGGTTTCCGGATTGTTCCGAATTGCCCTAACCCGTTTGCAAAACACAAGAACGGGGCCAGTCGATGACAACCTATACAATCAAGGCAATCAGCGTGACCTATGGCGAAGATGACGTCACCGCGGTGCGCACCAGCTTGGTAAAATTCGTCACTGCAGACGCCACACGGATCACGTTTGATGCGCAGGGTGACACATCGGTTGCGCCGGACGTGGAACTTCGTGCCAGAACCGGTGCGCTTTACGCCACCTTGCTGAATGGCGTGGCCGTTGGCCCGGACAGCACGTTTTCCGTGGGCGAGATCACCTGGGGTGGCGGCAACCGGACGCAGGCGCTTTCGCTTTATCCGGGCGATGCCACCGGCAACACCGAAACCCAGATCATCCTTGCCGGCGCAGCCCTCCCCGGTTTTCCGAACGCAGCCGCCGCCAACGCCTTTGCAGATACGATTACGGCCGTCGGCAAGATCACGTCCGGCCCTTTCGTGCCCGGAACCGTCTTTGATCTGCGCGCCATCAAGGGCATTGTGAACGTCACGGAAAATGACGTGATCACCGCAACCCGCCCCGGCGAATGGGTCGGGCAGATCATCCGTTCCGGCGTTGGCAATGACCGCGTCAGCGGGCTGGAAGACAACGAGCGGTTCAACCTGGGAGCCGGCAATGACCGGGGCTACGGCATGGGCGGCTCCGATACCATTCAGGGCGTCGGCGGTTCCGACCTGATCTACGGCGGTGCCGGCAACGATTCGATCTTTGGCGGGATCGACGCTGACCGCCTGTTCGGAGATGCCGACAATGATCGCGTCTCTGGCGAGGCGGGGGCCGATCTTGTCTTTGGCGGCACCGGGAATGACAGCGTCTTTGGCGGCGCGAACTTCGACAAGGTCTGGGGTGCGCTTGGCAATGATCTGCTCTTCGGAGGGGCGGGTAACGACAGTGCCATCGGTGGGTCCGGAAACGACACGATCTTTGCCGACGCGGGCGATGACCGCATCTGGGCCGGATCGGGTAATGATCGCGTGAAAGGCGGCGGCGGGGCTGACGGTTTCATCTTCGCGCGCGGCTATGACCGCGATACGATCACCGATTTCTCGGCTGCCGACGACACGCTGCTGCTTAGCCGCAAGCTGGGCCTTGCGACCGAATCCGATGCGTTGGCGAAAGCCGTGCAGATCGGGGCGGATGTGGTGTTCGATTTTGGTGGCGACGATGTGCTGATCCTTCTGGGCGTTCAGAAATCAGACCTGAGCCGGCTGGATTTCAGCCTGATCGGATAGGCTCTAGGCCGGTGCGCCCGCCTTGGGCCGCACCACCTGCTCGGCCAGATCGCGAGCCACGCCGAACGCGCCCTTGATCCGCTCGGCTTCGGTTTTCCAGTCTTTTGGCAGCACGATCTTGTTGTCG
This sequence comes from Rhodobacterales bacterium, assembly GCA_041737515.1. Classification (GTDB taxonomy): domain Bacteria; phylum Pseudomonadota; class Alphaproteobacteria; order Rhodobacterales; family Rhodobacteraceae; genus JBBQZP01. Next base: position 2,343 of record JBGSRQ010000432.1, read on the forward strand.
CGCACCTTGGCCGCTCCGTTTTGCGCGTGAATGAATGTGACCAACCCGGCCGGATTGGCAAATTTATCGTTGTGAAACTGCACCGTTGCCCCCTTTGGCCCGGCATCCAGACGGCTGATCCCTGCCCGCTTGCACATCGACTTGATGCGCATCACCAGCAAGAGCGTGTTCACTTCCTTGGGCAGTTTCCCGAACCGGTCGATCAACTCAGCCGCAAACCCCTCAAGCTCCACCTTGGTGGCAAGCCCCGACAGGCGACGATAAAGGCCAAGGCGGATGTCGAGGTCGGGCACATAATCCTCCGGGATCAACACCGGCACGCCAAGGTTGATCTGAGGCGACCATTGATCATCGGCGGCGGTCAGGCCCGTAATCTCGCCCGACCGGATTTTCGCAATCGTTTCTTCCAGCATGGCCTGATAAAGTTCGTAGCCGACCTCGCGGATATGGCCCGATTGTTCTTCGCCCAAAAGGTTGCCCGCGCCGCGCAGATCAAGGTCGTGGCTGGCCAGATTGAATCCCGCGCCAAGACTGTCAAGGCTGCCCAGAAGGCGCAGCCGTTTTGTGGCTTGCGGGGTCAGCGGCGCGCGGGGTTTGGTGGTGAGATAGCAGTAGGCACGGGTTTTCGCACGCCCGACCCGGCCGCGGATCTGGTAAAGCTGGCTTAGCCCGAACATGTCGGCGCGGTGGATGATCATCGTATTCGCGGTCGGAATATCAAGACCCGATTCGACGATGCTGGTTGCCAGCAGCACGTCATACTTGCCGTCGTAGAAATTGTTCATCCTCTCGTCCAGATCGCCTGCTGCAAGCTGGCCATGGGCGATGATGAACGTCACCTCGGGCACATGGGTGCGCAGGAAATCCTCGATCTCGGGCAGATCGGCGATGCGGGGCACCACATAGAACGACTGCCCGCCCCGAAAGCGTTCGCGCAACAGCGCCTCGCGGATAGTCACCGTATCAAACTCCGACACATAGGTGCGGATTGCCAGACGGTCCACCGGGGGCGTCGCGATGATCGACAGATCGCGCACGCCGGTGAGGGAAAGCTGCAATGTGCGCGGAATCGGCGTGGCGGTCAGGGTAAGCACATGCACTTCCGACCGCATTTCCTTGAGCCGTTCCTTGTGCGTCACGCCAAAATGCTGTTCCTCGTCTATGACGAGCAGGCCAAGGTTCTTGAACCGTATACCCTTTGCCAAAAGCGCATGGGTGCCGATGCAGATATCGACGGTGCCATCCGCAAGCCCTTCACGGGTGGCGTTCGCCTCCCTTGTGCCAACAAAGCGCGATAATGGCTTGATATTGATCGGAAAACCCCGAAATCGCTCAATAAAGCTGCGATGATGTTGCCGCGCCAGAAGCGTGGTCGGGCACACGACGGCTACCTGCATTCCGGCAAGCGCCGCAACAAACGCCGCGCGCATGGCGACTTCGGTCTTGCCGAAGCCCACGTCGCCCACAACCAGCCGGTCCATCGGCGAGCCTTTTTCCAGATCGGCAATCACGTCGGAAATTGCGTTCAGTTGATCATCGGTCTCAACATACGGAAAGCGCGCCGCAAACGCCTCCCACATCTGATGCGGGGCTTCCAGAATGGGCGCATGACGCAGCGCGCGTTCGGCGGCGATGCGCATCAGGCGGTCAGCAATCTCGCGGATGCGTTCCTTGAGTTTCGCCTTTTTCGCCTGCCAGGCCCCGCCGCCCAACTTGTCGAGCAAGCCCTCCTCATGGCCGTACCGCGACAGCAGTTCGATATTTTCGACCGGCAGGTAAAGTCTTGAGTTCTCGGCATATTCCAGCAACAGACATTCATGCGGCGCCCCCAGCGCCTGAATGGTTTCCAACCCCTTGTAACGGCCCACTCCGTGTTCGACATGGACAACCAGATCGCCGGGGGAAAGCGAGTTCACCTCTTGCAGGAAGTTATCCGCCTTGCGCCGTTTGCGGGGTTTTGACACCAGCCGGTCGCCCAGGACGTCCTGTTCCGAAATGACGGCAAGACCCGGTGCCGTGAACCCTTGCTCCAACGCCCAGACCGTCAGAAACAGGCCGCCTTTTCCGGCAGGCAGATCGCGCAGGTCGGGCACATCGACAGCACCCTTGACGCCCTGATCCTCCATCAACCCGCGCAGACGTTCGCGCGCGCCTTCGGACCAACTGGCAATGACCACATGCGAATCTTCACGCAGAACGCAAATATGATCAGACAGTGCATTGAACAGGCTTATATTTTCCTGTTGGCGTTCCGGTGCGAAACTGCGCCCGGCACGCCCGCCCGCATCCAGAACGCCAGGCCCCGGAGCCTGCGCCAGGGGCGACAACTGGATCACCCGGTGCGCGGCAACCGCCGCCTCCCAATCGGCATCGTTCAGATAAAGCAAGCCCGGTGCGGCAGGTTTGTAGACCGTATCCTGCCGCCCCTTGGCCCCCATTGCCTCGCGGCGGGCATCGTATTGATCGTCGATACCGTCCCAGCGCGACAGGCGGGCGGCGGTCACGGCATCATCCAGCATCACGCTCGCATCAGGCAGATAATCGAAGATCGTCTCAAGCCGGGCATGAAAGAACGGCAGCCAATGCTCCATCCCCTGATGCTTGCGGCCTGCGCTGACCGCCTCGTACAACGGGTCGTCCACCCCGGCCGCGCCAAATTCCACGCGGTAGTTCTGGCGAAAGCGGGTGATCGCGGCCTCGTCCAGAATAACCTCGGACACGGGCGAGAAGTCGACCGATTTCAGCGTCTCGGTCGTGCGCTGGGTTTCGGGATCGAACCTGCGTGCGCCGTCCAGCACATCGCCAAAGAAATCAAGCCGCACCGGCCCGCCTTGCCCCGGCGGGAAGATGTCGATGATCCCGCCGCGCACGGCATAGTCGCCGGGTTCAGTGACCGTGGTCACCAGCGAAAAGCCCATCCGCGACAGGAACCCGCGCAGCGCGCCTTCATCAACGCGCTGGCCCACACTTGCCGTGAAGGACGCCGCGCGCAACACATCCCGCGCGGGGATACGCTGGGTCGCGGCCGTCATCGTGGTCAGCAGGATGAACGCGCCGGGCACGCCCTGT
>JBGSRQ010000442.1:0-6473 GCA_041737515.1 Rhodobacterales bacterium
ATCACCGGCACCCCGCGCGCCACCAGAAAGGCGATGGTTCCGGCCATGTGCTGCCCACCTTCAAGCTTGACCGCCGTGGCACCGGTTTCGGCCATCAGGCGGCGCGCGTTGCGAAAGGCCTGTTCGGGGCTTTCCTCATAGCTGCCAAAGGGCATGTCGATCACCGGCATCGCTCGGGTCAGACCGCGCACAACCGCCTGACCATGCAGGATCATCATCTCCATCGTCACACCCAGCGTTGACGGCAAGCCGTGCAGCACCATACCGACCGAGTCACCCACCAGGGCGATGTCGCAATGCGCGTCGACAAGTCGGGCCACAGGCGTGGTGTAAGCCGTCAGGCAGACCAGCGGCACACCGCCCTTGCGGGCCAGAATATCGGCAGGCAGCACCGGGCGAACGGGGGCGGATGCGCTCATGTCTCTCTTGCTCTCCCTCAAGAGGAATGGTCGCTCGGGTTATATCGGGGCTGATCCGGCTGCACCAGCATTTATGCGAATGGCTGCCACGGCGCCGAATGCATGGCAATGCCGGGGCTTGACCGGGCCGCGCAATCTCGGGCGAATGGGGCAACCGGAAGGACCCGCCATGCCGCATCTTGTTCATGTCACACGCGACGCAATCCCGCCCGAAGTCTCGCGCCCCGATCCTGCCAGGGTGATTGCGGGCGACCCTGTGCACACCACCTGGAATTTGGAGGAACGTGGCGGGCTTTACTGCGGCATCTGGCAATCCACCCCCGGCATATGGCGGATCAGCTATTCGGAATGGGAATATGTGCGCATTCTGTCCGGTGTCTCGGTGTTGACCGAAGATGGTGCAGACCCCGTCACCTTGTGCGCGGGTGACAGCTATATCATCAAGCCCGGATTCGAGGGCACATGGGACGTGCGCGAGACAACCGTGAAGGATTATGTGATCGTCGTGTGACGGCGCAGCGTCGTGTTGACCGAACAACACCCGTTTGCCACGATGATGTTGCCCCAGAAACGGAAACCGCCATGCGCACGAACCTCATTGGCCTTGTTCTGACCCTTGCCCTGCCCTTTCCGGCACTTGCTGAAAACATCATCGCAAGCGACCCCGAGGCCTTGGCAGATTACATGCGCAGTATCGGCTACCGCGCCGAGTTGACGACCGATGACGAAGGCGACCCAAAGATCAAATCTGCAACGGGCGGCGCAAATTTTTCGATCTATTTCTATGGCTGCGAGCGGAACAAACAATGCGACTCGATTCAGCTTTCGTCGGGATTTGACCTCGACAACGGATCATCTCTGAATGCCGTCAACAGCTGGAACAGTAAAAAGCGCTACGGTAAGGCGTATCTTGACGATGAAAACGATCCCTATGTCGAATATGACATCAACCTCGCCAATGGCGGCGTGTCGCAAGAAAACTTCCGCGACACGCTAGAGTTATGGGACCGGGTGCTTACCGATTTTCGAAGCTATGTCGACTTCTGATCAGCCTTACAAAGTGCCGCCCGCCTCAAGCCGTTCGGCATTGGCGCGCGCCAGGGCTTCGGCTGCTGCGGGGTCAGCAGGCACGGCATAGCCGTCGGCATTGTCGACGAACGGGCCTTCCTGTTGCAGCGATTCCGCAAGGCTGCGCACCCGAACCCGCGTGCCGATGCCAATCTGATCGTACAGATGCATCGCATCCTGATTGAACAGCCGGATACAGCCCGCAGAGGTGGCGCGGCCGATGGACGATTGCTCTTCCGTGCCGTGGATCCGGAAATAAGTGTCGCGGCCATTGCGGTAGAGATACAGCGCGCGTGCCCCAAGCGGGTTGATCAGCCCGCCGGGCAGCCCGGCGCGGTAATCGTAATAAAGGTCAGGCCGGGTGCGCACCATGTTGGCGGTGGGCGTCCACGATGGCCATTCTTCCTTGCGCTGAATCACGCCCGTGCCGCTGAACGCAAGTCCGGCGCGACCCACGGCCACCGCATAACGGTAAGCACGGCGCGGGCCTGTCACATAGTAAAGGCGGCGCGCATAAGGGTCGACGACGATGGTTCCGGGCGCATCGGGTCCGGTGTATTCCACCACCACGCGGCGGGTGAATTCGTTCACAAACCCGGCCTTGACGCCAGGCACGATAAATCGCCCGTCATCAACGGCTTCATACCCCGGGGCAAATTGCAGAACGGGCTGTTCCGGAATGGCCGGGGCACAGGCTGCAAGGAGAACAAGCGCAAACAGCGCCAACGGTTTGGAAAGTATGCGGTTCACGGGACACCTGTCTTGGCAGCAGACTTTTGCCTAATGGGCGGTGATTGGGCGCAAGGTCAACCCCCAGTGTGACAGAATCATCAAGAAAGATTGGCGCGTGATCGCAAGGCCAGCCGCCGCGCCATGCGCGAAACTCCGCCCGCAGCGCAACAATTCCGCGCCGATTGGCTTGCCTTTCGCAACCCGCTTCCCATCTGAAAAGCTGAATAAGAAGGAGATCGAAATGCAGTGCCCTGTCGACAATGAAACCCTTGTCATGACTGATAGAAATGGGGTCGAGATCGACTATTGCCCAAAATGCCGGGGTGTCTGGCTGGACCGGGGCGAATTGGACAAGATCCTGGAACGCAGCCAGGATACGGCCCCGCAACAGGCCCGCACGCCCATGCCGCAACAGGCAGCACCAATCTATCAGAAAGAGCCGCAGGCGCATGTGCAGACACGCAATAGTGACCGGGATCAGGGCCATGATGACCGCCGCCGCGACCGCGATTACGACAATGATGATGACGATCGCCGCTATGGCCGCAAACGTGGAAAACGTGAAAGCTTCCTGAGCGAACTTTTCGATTTCTGACGAAAGTCCGGCTTGCATCGGCCCCCGTCCTACCGTGTTCTGAGCGAAACGGGAGGATACGATGCAGCCGATCAATCTTGCGCAAAAGCTAGCGGTCTTCGACGACCACTGGTCGCCAAAAATCGTCGGCAGTTTCAACGACCACGACCTGATGGTGGTCAAGGTTCTGGGCGAGTTTGTCTGGCACAACCATCCCGACACCGATGATTTCTTCATGGTCCTGTCGGGCGCGTTGATCATCGACTTGCCCGATGGTTCCGTAACCCTGCGCCCGGGCGAGGTTTTCGTGGTGCCGAGGGGCGTGCAGCACCGCCCGCGCGCTTTGGTTGAAACCCATTTGTTGCTGATCGAACCCGCAGGCACGCCCAACACCGGCGATCCGGCGACAGCGGCGGCCAAGGTGCCAGTCTGATGCGCGCGGGTTTCATGCGGGTTGGTGCGCGCAACCTGATCACCGATGTAGGGGGCCTGCGGGTTGGCAATGCGCAGGACGCGGCGCTCCGGTCGGGTGCAACAGTGCTGGTCGGTGATGCACCCTTTACCGCGGCCGTCAGCGTCATGGGAGGCGCGCCCGGCACACGGGAAACCGACCTGCTTGCCCCCGACCGACTGGTGCAGCGTGTGGATGCGCTGGTGCTATCGGGCGGATCGGCCTTTGGCCTTGATGCGGCGTCAGGCGTGGCGGACGGGTTGCGCGACAGGGGGCGTGGCTTTGCGGTGGGGGCGGTGCGCGTGCCCATCGTGCCGGGGGCGATCCTGTTCGATCTTTTGAACGGCGGTGCAAAGGACTGGTCTGATAATCCCTACAAGCCTCTGGGGCGCGCCGCATTGCAATCTGCCGCGCAGGACTTCGCGCTTGGCACCGCCGGGGCGGGATACGGGGCCATGACGGGCCGCTGGAAGGGCGGGCTCGGCTCGGCCTCGGTTGTGCTGTCATCGGGTCTGACGGTGGGCGCTTTGGTGGCCGTTAACGCATTGGGGTCTGTTACAATCGGCGAAAGCCACCACTTCTGGGCCGCCCCATGGGAGATGGAGGGAGAGTTCGGCGGCCTTGGCCTGCCTGCACATTTCAGCCCGCATGAAGAACCCCTGCCCCGCAAACGCATGGGCGAGGCGACGACCATCGCCATTGTCGCAACCGATGCCGCCCTGACCCAGGCGCAGGCGCAGCGCATGGCGACAGCCGCGCAAGACGGCATGGCGCGGGCGATTGTGCCCAGCCATACGCTGCTGGACGGGGATCTGGTGTTTGCCGCAGCAACCGGGGCGCGGCCTCTGGCCGATCCCGTATCCGACAGTTTTGCGCTTGGTCACGCCGCAGCCTGCTGCCTTGCGCGCGCCATTGCCCGGGCGGTCTATCTGGCAGCGCCAATGCCGGGCGATCTGCAACCGGCGTGGTCGGGCGGATAGGCTACCAGCGGGTCAACGCGGCCTCGTCATCATCCTTGGCCGCAACCCACCCCGACCCACTGCGGGTGATTTCCTTTTTCCAGAACGGCGCGCGGGATTTCAGGTAATCCATCAGAAATTCTGCGGCCGCAAAGGCGTTTGCGCGATGCGGAGCGGCGGTCGCCACCATCATGATCGGCTCACCGGGGGCAAGGCGGCCGTGGCGGTGAATGACAAGGCAATCAAGCAAGTCCCAGCGCTGCGCTGCGTCGCCTGCAATCGCAGCAATCGCGCGTTCGGTCATGCCGGGGTAATGCTCGATCTCCATCGCGGCCAGATCACCGGCTGGGGTATCGCGCACGACGCCGGTAAAGGTAACAACGGCACCCACGGCCGCGCCCTGCCCGAACCCCGCAATTTCCTGCGCCATGTCGAACGGTCCGGCCTGCACAGACACCCGCATGTCAGCCCCCGGTCATTGGCGGGAAGAACGCCACTTCGCGCACGCCCGCAAGGGGGGCGTCAAAGGTCGACAGTTCCTGATCCAACGCCACGCGCAAGGCCGACACATCGGCAAAAGCCGCTGCATAACGCTCTTCCCGCACGACCAGTTCGGCCACCAGTTCGGCAACCGTCGCGGCCTTGGTATCAAGCCGTTCGCGCGGCAGGCCGATGCGCTCGCGGACCCATGCGAAATAGAGGATGTCGATCATTTGTCCTCCTTCAGATAGGGGCGGGCCTTGTTGAAATAATCTAGCCCGGTCAAGGCGGTAAGCAAGGCCGCGATCCAGATCAGGATCAATCCGCCCAGCGTGGCCCAGGACGAACACCCGCGCGCGCCGCAACTGCGGATCGGGTCTGCCAGGCCCTGTGTCACCAGATCGGCATATTGATCGGGGGTCAGACCTTGCCGCGCGATGCCTTCCAGATGCTCCAGCCCGGTGCCCAGAAACAGAACCGCAATCGCCACCATCTGCGCGGTGGTTTTCCATTTCGCCAGCTTGGTCACCTGCAACAGGCCTGCCTTGTGCCCCAGATATTCACGCAGACCCGACACGAACACTTCGCGAAACAGGATCACCGTCGCGGGCAAGATGAGCCACGGGTTCATGCCCGAATACCCGGTGATCACCATGATCGCGATGGCCACCATCGCCTTGTCGGCAATCGGGTCCAGCATCGCGCCGAATTTGGATTCCTGCTTCCACAGACGGGCAAGGTAGCCGTCGAAGTAATCGGTGATCGCCGCCCCGATGAACAGTGTGAGCGCGAACCAGTCGGCCCAGGGGCGGTGAAAATACAGAAACATCACGGCCACTCCGGGGGCCGCGAAAAGGCGCAAGACCGTCAGCGTATTCGGGATCGTCCATACCATGTGCAAGTGCTATCCCAACTTTGGCAGGATGCGAAAGGGGCATCGTGCCGACCCGTCACCGCCGAGGTCCGCACGACCCCTTGCGATTGTGGGCAGAATCGTCTATGTAACGCTGGCGAAAACGATATCTGTCGATACTCTGTCTCCTTTCTAGGCTTCAGTTCTCGATCTTGATGGACCTTAGCCGGGCCACCGCACGACGCGGGTGGCAATACTGAATGGAGAAACACGATGGCCAATGGCACCGTGAAATGGTTTAACGCAACAAAAGGCTTCGGCTTTATCGCCCCGGCCACCGGCGGCAAGGACGTGTTCGTTCACGTCTCGGCGATGGAACGCGCAGGCATCCGCCAGCTGGACGACGGCCAGGCCGTGACGTTCGACGTGGAATCCGGCCGTGACGGCCGCGAGTCGGCTGTGAATCTGGCTCTGGCCTGATTTTCGTCTGACGGCATGAATTTTAACGGGGGTGGCGCAAGCCATCCCCGTTTTTCGTTCGGGGGACATACATTCCCGGCGCATCATTCCGGTGTCTCGGGTGGGGACAGGCAGCCATTCCAGCCAGAGCGATTTTATTCGTGCCGTGCACCGGGTGATCAATCTTTCCCAAGACGCTCGTCTGCTTTCGATATTGCAGTACAGAGGCGGCCAAGCCAAGCTACCCCCGCGTGCTCAGATGGTCGCTGATCTTTTGCGCCATCGCCTCTGAAATCCCTTCAACCGCTTGCAGATCGCCAATCCCGGCCCGCGCCACCGCCTTGGCCGACCCGAAATGCAACAGCAGCGCTTTCTTGCGGGCTGCTCCTACGCCCGGAATGTCGTCCAGCGGGGTCAGCGACACGGCCTTGGCCCGTTTGTCGCGATGCGCCCCGATCGCCCAGCGATGCGCCTCATC
>JBGSRQ010000474.1:0-13071 GCA_041737515.1 Rhodobacterales bacterium
GCGATTCGCGCCTCGTCCATGTAAAGCGCGCGGTCGATCTCTACCTGCACCACATGGCACCCGCGTGAGGGGCGGCCGTAGGCCTGGGCGATATAGGCCCCCGCAAAAGGTGCGTTGCGAACCACGCGGAACCCCGCAGCGCCAAAAGCCGCTTCAACCCGGTCCATCACATCGCGCCCGGCGGCCGCGCCAAACCGGTCACCCAGAACCACCTCGGGCTTTGGTTGGCCGGGGCGGGCATGCGCCTCGATCGCCTCATGCGGCATGGAATGGCAATCGACGAGCACTGCCTCGCCAAAACCTGCCACACTTTCGTCGATCAACCCCCTGAGCGCCAGGTGATAGGGGTGCCAGAAGCTGCGGATACGGTGTTCCGCCTCGACCATTGCTATCCGGCCTGTATAGATGGCGCGCCCGTTCGCCACCACGCGGGGAATCACCCCAAGGCCGGAACTCACACGCGGGTTGTGCGGCGCGCGGGCCACACCTTCGATCAAGGCGGGGTCCAACTCATCAGGGGCGCGGTTCAGATCAAGATAGGCACGCGGTGCGCGGGCAGCGAGCAAGGGTGCCCCCAGCAAGGGCGCCGCGCCGAACAATTCATCGACAAATGCATCTTCAGACGACCGGATCGCCGCCCGCGTCAGCCCGCTGGACGCCAGAAACGCTGCATCATAGTCGCGTCCGCTGTGCGGCGACGCGAAGATCACGGATGTTTCGTGGCGCAAGGGCCGCGTCAGGGTATAGGCGTTCGTGGTCATCAGGCCTCCGGAAGGCAAAGATAGCAGCATTTCTGCGAATGCCAAAACCCCTTGAACAGCGGATCGACTCTATTTATAGACCCGTCATCGACGCGGTTCCGCCCGCGTCCTTTTCTTTTGGGCAGGGCGGGGTGCGTTATGTGGGCGGTTAGCTCAGCGGTAGAGCACTACGTTGACATCGTAGTGGCCACTGGTTCGATCCCAGTACCGCCCACCATTTCTCGCTCTCCGGTTGGAGGGAACGTTGTTTTCAATTGGCGCAGACGCGCCGCGAACAGGAGAAGACCGATGAAGGTTGCAAACTCGCTCCGCTCGCTGAAGACGCGTCATCGCGATTGCCAGGTCGTGCGCCGCAAAGGCCGCGTCTATGTGATCAACAAGACGCAAAAACGCTTCAAGGCCCGTCAGGGTTGAGCCGCGTTTCAGCAGTGCAATAGGGCCGCCCTGGGGAAACCCTTGGCGGTCTTTTTGTTTGGCAATCTTCGAAAGCCCTCCATGCATCCCAATCCCGCCTTTCGCAAAACCGATACTGCTCGTGCCGTTGCCTTTGCACGCAGCCGCAGTTTCGGAATGCTGTCGGTGAACGGCGATGCCGGGCCGATTGCGGCGCACATCCCCTTTGATCTGGCCAAGGATGGCAGCACGGCTTTCCTGCATCTGGCCCGGTCGAACCTGATCATCCGCGCAGGCCTGCCGATGCCCGCACTGATCGCGGTTTCCGGCCCCGACGCCTATGTTTCGCCAGACTGGTATGGCACCCCCGATCAGGTGCCGACGTGGAACTACATCGCCGTGCATCTTCGTGGCACACTGAGCGCCCTGCCGCCCGAAACCCTGCGCGGCCACCTGGATGCCGTCAGCGCACATATGGAGGCGATGGTGCCCGGCAAACGCCCCTGGACCACCGCCAAGATGACGCCCGATGTGATGGACCGCATGATGCGGATGATCCTGCCATTCCGGCTGGACGTCACTGCCGTTGAAAGCACCTGGAAGCTGAACCAGAACAAGACGGCCGATCAACGCGCGGGGGCCGCCCGGGGCATCGCCGCCACCCCCTTGGGGCAGAATGCCGCCGCAATCGCGCAGATGTTGACACAGGACGATTGATTTTCACGGCGATGGGGCACAGTCTGCCCAAGACCTGCAAAACCGTCTGAAAGGTTCTCATGCGTCTTTATCACTCACCGACCTCGCCCTTTGTCCGCAAGGTCATGGTTTTGCTGCACGAAACCAACTATATGAAGAATGTGACCCTGGTTCCGGCTGCCGGGCACCCGGTTGATCCGGGCACGATGCCGGTGGCCCAGAACCCTCTGGGCAAGATCCCGGCACTGGACCGGGATGACGGCCCCGCCCTTTATGACAGCCGGGTGATCTGCCAGTATCTGAACGCGCAGGCCAAGGGGCATCTCTACCCCACCGGCCCCCGCCTGTGGGACAGTCTGACGCTGGAGGCAACGGCAGATGGGATTCTGGATGCCGCCGTTCTGATGGTCTACGAAGAGCGGGTGCGACCAGAGGCCGCGCGCTATGCGCCGTGGGTTGACGGACAATGGGCCAAGATTGACCGCGCGCTGACCACTCTTGAAACCCGTTGGATCAGCAGTCTCAAGGGCCCGCTGGATATCGGTCAGATCGCAGTGGGCTGTGCGCTGGGCTATCTTGATTTCCGCCACGGCATGCGTGGGTGGCGCACAGGCCGACCCGCCCTTGCCGCGTGGGAGGAAGGTTTTGCCGCCCGCCCGTCAATGATGGCGACCCGCCCGCCCGCAGCGTGACCCCGGCCCGGAAAGCGTTTTGCCGAACTTTCCCGGCTGATTGACCGCAAACAACTGCGACACTTGCGCATTACAACGAAATTTCCGTGCAAATCCGTGACGTGCGCTGCTTTGTCCGCTGGACGACGCCGCGCAGGCGCACTAGAACGCGCGGTGATGGCTGCAGGTTCGCGGCCCTGTTTGATTTTTCAGGCCGCCCATACCTTGGCCGCGAAAGGGAGAAGACCCGTGTCCCAGACCGATGATCACAGCGGAACGCGCCGCGACTTTCTGTATTATGCCACCGCCGGTGTCGGGGCCGTAACGGCAGGTGCCGCCGGTTGGGCGCTGATCAACCAGATGAACCCGTCGGCCGACGTCGTGGCCCTGTCGTCGATCTTTGTCGACATCAGCGGGGTTGAGGTCGGAACGCAGATCACTGTCAAATGGCAGGGCAAGCCGGTTTTCATCCGTCGCCGCAACGAGGAAGACATTGCCAGCGCCCGCGCCGTCAAGTTGAGCGATCTTGTCGACACCAGTGCCGAAAACGCGAACAAGCCCAATACCGAAGCCACGGACGAGAACCGCACGATGGACGAAGCGGGCGAATGGCTGGTGATGATGGGCGTTTGCACGCATCTTGGCTGCGTGCCGCTGGGCGACGCGGGTGATTTCGGCGGCTGGTATTGCCCGTGCCATGGCTCGCACTATGATGCTGCGGGGCGTATCCGAAAAGGCCCCGCGCCTCGCAACCTGCCGGTGCCGATTGCGGCATTCGAAAATGAAACCACGCTGAAGCTGGGATAGGGAGAGCATCATGGCCGGTATTCCGCACGATCATTACGAACCCATCAGCAGCGGTCAAAAGTGGCTTTACAAGCGCCTGCCAATCGCGGGGCTGCTGTATGACACTCTGATGATCCCGACCCCCAAGAACCTGAACTGGATGTGGATCTGGGGCATCGTGCTGACGTTCTGCCTGGCAATGCAGATTGCAACCGGCATCGTTCTGGCCATGCATTACACGCCGCAGGTCGACATGGCCTTTGCCAGCGTTGAACACATCATGCGAAACGTGAACGGCGGCTACATGCTGCGCTACATGCACGCGAACGGTGCGTCGCTGTTCTTTGTGGCTGTGTATATGCACATCTTCCGCGGCCTCTATTACGGCAGCTACAAGGCCCCGCGTGAAGTGACGTGGATCATCGGTATGCTGATCTATCTTGCAATGATGGGCACTGCGTTCATGGGCTATGTTCTGCCCTGGGGCCAGATGTCGTTCTGGGGTGCCACGGTGATCACCGGACTGTTCGGGGCGATTCCCGGCGTTGGCCCTTCAATCCAGACCTGGCTTCTGGGCGGGCCTGCGGTCGACAATGCCACGCTGAACCGTTTTTTCAGCCTGCATTACCTGTTGCCGTTCGTGATTGCGGCGCTGGTTGCGGTGCATATCTGGGCCTTCCACACCACCGGCAACAACAACCCCACCGGGGTCGAGGTGCGGCGCACGTCGAAAGCCGATGCGCAAAAGGACACGGTGCCGTTCTGGCCGTATTTTGTGATGAAGGACCTGTTCGCGCTGGCCGTGATCATGGCGGTGTTCTTTGCCATCGTGGGCTTCATGCCCAACTACCTTGGCCACCCCGACAACTATATCGAGGCGAACCCGCTGGCGACTCCCGCGCACATCGTGCCGGAATGGTACTTCCTGCCGTTCTACGCGATCCTGCGCGCCTTTACCGGCGATGTCTGGGTCGTCCAGCTGGTGCATTTCATCACGTTCGGAATCATCGACGCCAAGTTCTTTGGCGTGTTGGCGATGTTTGGCGCGATTGCGGTCATGGCGCTGGCGCCGTGGCTTGATACGTCTTCCGTACGGTCGGGCCGTTATCGCCCGATGTTCAAATGGTGGTTCGCGCTGCTGGTCGTCGATTTCGTTGTGCTGACATGGGTGGGCGCACGCCCGGCAGAAGGGATCTATCCTTATATCTCGCTGATCGCTTCGGCCTACTGGTTCGGATACTTTCTGATCATCCTGCCGCTTCTGGGCGTGATCGAGAAGCCAATGGTCCAGCCCGCGACGATTGAAGACGACTTCGCCGTGCATTACGGCCCGGATGCACGCGGTCACTCCGCTGCAACCCCGGCAGAATAAGAGAAGGACCTGATCCAGATGTTTCGCAATTTCGCAATCAGTGCCCTTTCGATGCTGGCCCTGTCGTCCGGCGCGGCCCTTGCCGAGAATGAGCACAAGGTCACAGACGTGGCCTTTGCCCACGAAGGCCCGTTCGGCAGCTTTGACCAGATGCAGCTTCAGCGCGGGCTTCAGGTCTATACCGAAGTCTGCGCGTCCTGCCACGGCCTGAAGTTCGTACCGATCCGCACCCTGTCGGACGAGGGTGGCCCGCATATGCCGGCAGACCAGATCCGCGCCTATGCTGCCGCCTTCCCGATCAACGACGAAGACAGCAACCGCCAGCTTTATGATGTGGAAAAGCAGGAATTCCGCCCGCTTCTTCCCAGCGACAATTTTCCCGCGAACCAAGCGGCAGAGGCCCCGGACCTTAGTCTGATGACCAAGGCGCGGGCTGGTTTCGAAGGACCATACGGCACCGGAATCAACCAGCTTTTCAAAGGCATCGGCGGACCGGAGTATGTTGATTCGATCCTGCGCGGATACGAGGAAACCCCGGCCTGCGCACCCGCGGATTTCCCTGGTTACTACAACGTCGCCTTCGCCAAGGGCGGCATACCGGAAGAGTGCAAGGACGAACATGGCCACCCCACCATCGAGGGCAGCTGGATCGCCATGCCGCCTCCGGTATCCGATGACATCGTGGAATACGCCGACGGCACGCCTGCAACCGCGATCCAAGTGTCCGAGGACGTGACCTCGTTCCTGACCTGGGCGGCGGAGCCCAAGATGATGGCGCGCAAGCAGACCGGCTTTATCGCCGTGCTGTTTCTGGGCATCTTTGCCGTGCTTTTGTATCTGACCAACAAGCGGATCTGGGCAGGCATCAAGGGCAACAGGGAAAACAGTTGATCGTCGGATCGGCCGCTTGAACAGAACCCCGCCCGAAAGCGGGGTTCTATGTTTTTCTTGGGCTGCCTGTCGCAAGGCATCTGGCAACAGCACCAAAACAAGGGGCGCCCGTTTTATCGGACGCCCCTTTAAATTGCGACTTGTGGATCACTTGCCCCAGATTTTGGCGTATTCGTCGCGATAGCCGTTGCTGGGATCGAAGATGTTCTTGTCGCCGCCATCCAGTGCGATGTTCTCTTTCGTCACGACATGCAGTGGTGAGGTATAGCCTGACCATGCCTCGCCCTGAATGGCACGGTTGAGTTCATCGACCAGTTGCCAGCCTTGCAGGTTCAACGGCTCGGCCACGGTGACCGTCTGGAACTGCCCGGCGCGGATGCGCTGATAGGCACCCTCGGACCCGTCGCCCGCGGCAACCGATTTGGGGGCGCCGTCGCCGGCGATCCCTGCCGCTGCAAGCGCCGGCCCCATAAAGTCGAAATAGATATCGTTGATCGCGATGCTGTGGGTCCACTTGTCGCCATAGCGTTGCAGCAGGGCTGTCGTCAGCGACGGCATCCGGGTCGAGGTATCGGCGATGGGCGTGTCGACATATTCCAGCACAGTGCCGCCCAAAGACTCTATCGTTTCCTTGATCCGGTCAGCCTTGGCGATGGCAATCGCATAGGTGCTGTCGGTAAAGATGACGACACCGGGCTTGCCTCCGGCATCGGCATAGGCCCATTTTGCGGCCGCGGCGGACACTTCCATCGCGTCGGTTGACACATTGGTGAAAAGCCCGATGCCATCGTCAGGCCCGATCACCGGGCCTGCGTGCCAGCTGACCATCGGAATTCCGGCAGCCTTGGCCTGATCCAGTGCCGCCTGCTGTTCCACGGCATCAAATCCGTTGATGATGATCCCGTCAGGCTTCAGCGCCAACGCCTGCCCGAAAGCTGCCGCCCGCGACTGGACCGAACCTGCGCCGTCCAGCACGTTGACCGACCAGCCGATCTTGGTGCCAGCTTCCTGCACACCATTGGCGACACCCAGAACGCCGCCGTTCTTCATGTCGGCGGCCAGCACGACGATCGACTTGCCTTCCGCCGCTTTCGGCCCCGTTGTCGGGCCGTCCCAGACGGATTTCGGGCCAGCGTATTTCTGCACCTCGGCCATTGCGTCCGAAATCGCGTCGGCAAAGACCGGCCCCGCGACACCCAGCGCAAGCGCCGATGTGATCAAGGTTCTTCTCAGCATGGTTGGTTCCTCCCTTTGAATGCTGACAACTTACTTGCGGGCCGCGCCCTTCTTGCGCTGCGCATAGCCCGCAATTCCGATGGCGATCAGCAGGGTCAGACCGTTGAACATCGGCTCTACCCAGAATGATCCGCCAAACTGCTGGATGCCGGAAATGCCGACCGCCAGAATGACCACGCCAACAATCGTGCCCCAGACGTTGACGCGCCCCGGCTTGATCGTGGTTGATCCCAAGAATGCGCCAACAAGGGCGGGCAGCAGGAATTCCAGCCCCACCGATGCCTGCCCGATACGCAGTTTGGACGCAAGCAGCACCCCTGTGACCGCCGTCAGCACGCCCGAGACGATGAACGCCCCCATCACGAACTTCCGCGTCGGAATCCCGTTCAGCGCCGCCGCCTTGGGGTTCGCGCCGATGGCATACAGGCAGCGGCCCAGAGGTGTGTATTCAAGGATCACCCACATTGTGATGCTCAGCGCCAGCACATAGAAACCGGTGATCGGCAGCCCGAAAATGAAGGTGCCGTTCAGCTTGTAGAACCCGTCTGGCAGCGTGCCTACGACCTGCCGTCCGCCGGTGTGCCACAGGGCCAGTGCGTAAAGCACCGTGCCGGTGCCCAGTGTCGCGATAAAGGCGTCAATCTTGGCCACCTCGACCAGAATACCGTTCATCATTCCGGTAAGGGCCCCAAGGGCAATGACGACAAGCACCGACACAGGCCAGGGAAAGCCGAAGCTTGTCTGCAACGATATCGCCAGAATGTGCCATAAAACAATGCCGTAGCCGACGGTCAGGTCGATCCGACCCGCCACCATCGGGATCATCGCCGCAAGCGACAAAAGGGCGATGATCGCCTTGTCCGATACAATGGACCGCAAGTTCAGCATCGTGGGAAACGTGTTCGGCAGCAGAATCGAGAACACCACGATCAGCCCGAACATCAGGATCACCAGCCCGTAAACCGGGGCAAGCCGGATCAGTCTTGCGCCAAAGGACAGCGGCGCCAATTCATCCTTGGTAGGTTCCAGAGCGTCGGATTCGATGGAGTTCATGGCATATCCTCAGGCAGCTTCACTGGCCGATGCGGCCTGGATCAGGGACTCGGTGGAAAGGCCAACGCCCGAAAGCTCCGCCACCACCTGCCCCCGGCTGAACACGATGGCACGGTGGCAGATGTTTGCGACTTCCTCGAAATCCGTCGACACAACCAGAACCCCCATCCCCGAGGCAAGGGCGCCGAAAAGCAGATGGTAAATCTCGGCCTTGGCACCCACATCGACACCAGCGGTCGGGTCTTCGGCAATTAGGAACTTGCGATCGGTGTCCAGCCAGCGGCCGACGACAACCTTTTGCTGGTTGCCGCCCGAAAGCGCCTCGATCGGCATCGTGGGATCGTTCGGCGAAAGGCCGACGCGGCGGCCCAGAACCCGCGTCATCGACTCTTCCGCACGCCGCCCCAGCAGATTGAACAGCCCGCGCCCCGAGGTTTCGGGGTTCAGATATGCATTCTCGCGGATCGTCAACGCCGGCGCGACCGATTCCACTACCCGGTCACGCGCCACAAAGCCGAACCCCGATTGCATGGCCGCTCGTGGCGAGGAAAGATCAGGCACGGCACCCGCCAGAGTGACCGATCCGTCATGCGCCACAAGTCCGTAAAGACTGCGCCCGACATCCTCATGCCCGGCACCGCGCAATCCGACAAGACCCACAAGTTCGCCGCGCCGCACATCAAAATCCACTGGCCCCACGTTGCGGGTTTTCAACCCGCGCACCGACAATACGCTGTCACCCGCCTGCACCTCGGGGCGGTTTATCTCACGCGCTTTGCGGCCTACGATCAGGCTGACGAGTTCTTCCGGGCTGGTGTGCTGAATGTCGCGCATCCCGACCATCTGCCCATCGCGCAGCACGGCCACCCTGTCGGCGATCTGAAAGATCTCGTCCAGACGGTGGCTGACATAGATCATTCCCACGCCGCGTTCTTTCAGCGGACGCAATGCGTTGAAAAGGCGCGAAACCTCATCGGCGGGCAGGCTGGCTGTGGGTTCATCCAGCACCAGAAAATCACATTCCACCGCCAAGGCCCGCGCAATCGCAACCAAGGATTTTTCGGTGCGCGACAGGTTTGACACCCGCGTTGTCGGGGCGAAATCGGCATCAACAAGCCGAAGGGCCCTGCGCGCCACATTTTCCGTTTCCGCCCAGTTGATCCGCCCACCGCGTTTGACGTAACCGATTGCCAGGGCAATGTTTTCTGCCACGCTCATCCATTCGATCAGACCCAGATCCTGATGGATGAACGCCACAGCCTGCTTTTGCCCGACCCGTCCCGCGACGTGATTGTAGCGCACGCCGTCGACACTCACTTGCCCCGAGTCGGGCGCGTGAATGCCGCCAAGTGTCTTGATCAAGGTCGATTTTCCTGCGCCATTCTCGCCCAGAAGGGCCACGATCTCGCCCCGCTCCACGCGCAGCGATACACCGCGCAACGCCTGCGTTCCGCCAAAGGACTTGACGATGCTGTCAAAGAACAGCCCATCGGATGCGGTCATGTGATCTCCTCCCCAGGTTACCAGCGTCACATGCGTTACCGGTAACGTGACGATATTTCTTGCAAGACGCAGATCTGTCAAGCATCAAGTTAACGATAACATTACAAGGCGTGCCGTGACCGAAAAGAAATCCAAGGCCGGATTGGAAGATATCGCCCGCAATGCCGGTGTCTCGAAGATGACGGTCAGCCGGGTTTTGCGCGGTCAAAGTGGCTTTTCCACCGAAACCCGCGACAAGGTTCTGCGTGAGGTGGCGCGCGTGGGCTATCTGCCGAATCGATTGGCGGCGGCTTTTGGGCCGGCAGGTTCGTCGACTCTGGTTGGCGTCTGCGTGCCGCGCTTTACCTCAAGCCTGTTCGGCGAGGTGCTGGAGGCAGTGAATACCGCCTTTGCGCGACTTGGCTACCAAACCATGATCGGCAGCCATGATCAGATGCCGGATGAGGAAGAGGCGTGGTTGCGCGGCCTTGCCTCGTGGCGGCCCGCAGGCGTGATCCTTGCGGGGCGGCGACATTCGGCGGGCACCCTGGCGTTGCTGCGCGATCTGACGGTGCCGGTCGTGGAAATCTGGGATCTGAACACAGCGCCCCTTGATGTGTCGGTCGGCTTTTCGCACCATGATTGCGGGGCGGAAATGGGTCGGTTTGTGGCCGGTCGGGGACGGCGCAAGATCGGCTATGTCGGTGCCTTGGCCAAACGCGCCACGATGGGCCACACCCGGTTGCAGGGGTTGACGCAGGCGCTGGGCGACGCGGGGCTGGAACTTGCGGCATCCGAAACTCTGCAGGATCGCCCCGGATTTTACGCAGGCTACTATGGCACAGAAACGATTCTGAGCCGCCGCCCTGATCTGGACGCGATTTATTATCACGACGATGAAATGGCGATTGGCGGGATGGCCTATTGCACGCAAAAGGGTCTCCGGGTGCCTGATGATATCGCCATCGCAGGCTGGGGCGGGATGGAGGCGGCGTCGATCCTACCGTTGCGCCTGACCACCACGCAGGTGCCCACGACCCGCCTTGGCAAGACCGCCGCCGAAGTTCTGGTAGGCCGTTTGCGCGGTGATGCGGTGCCTGATGTGACGGTTATTCCGACACGGCTGGTGCCGGGGGCGACCGTCTGATTTTCACGATTCGTGTCCGCCCCATGGCCCGTGGTGCCCGGTTTTCGCATCATCCATCCGCTCGAACCCGTGCGCGCCGAAGAAATCGCGCTGCGCCTGAATCATGTTCGCTGTGGTGCGCCCGGTGCGCATGATGTCGAAATAGGCGAGCCCTGACGCAAGGGCCGGAACCGGCAGACCCGCCCGCGCCGCCTCGGCCACAGTGTCACGCAAACCCTGTTGGCCCGAGCGCAAAAGGCCGGTAAAAAACGGCGCGCGCATCAGGTTGCGCCCGGCATCATCCGTGAGGGCTTGTGCCATGTCATTCAGCATGGACGAGCGGATGATACAGCCTTCGCGCCAGACTTTCGCGATGTCGGGCAGTGGCAGCGCCCAGCCAAATTCTTTCGACGCGGCAGAAAGCAGCGTGAACCCCTGTGCGTAGCAGATCACCTTGCCCGCAATCAGCGCCTGTTCCAGCGCGGCCACGTCCAACGCGCCTTTGGCCAACGCTTTCGGCGCTGCGCCAAAAAGCGCCTCACCCACGCGACGCTCGTCCAGCCGCGACGACAGGTTGCGTGCCATCACCGCCGCTTCGATCGCAGGAATGGGGGCAGCCAGATGCTGTGCCTCGATCACGGTCCAGCGGCCGGTGCCTTTCTGGCCCGCCCGGTCAAGAATAACGTCAAGCATGGGCTGGCCGGTTTTCGGATCAACAGCCGCCGCAACCTTGCCGGAAATCTCGATCAGATAGGATTGCAAAGTGCCGTCGTTCCAACCTTCGAACACCCCGGCAATAGCCGCAGCGTCCATTTCCATCCCGTCACGCATGATGCCGTAAACTTCGGCGATCATCTGCATGTCGGCGTATTCAATACCGTTGTGGACGGCCTTGACGAAGTGCCCCGCACCGCCCTCGCCCATCCAGGTTGCGCAGGGAGTGCCGTCGTATTTGGCGGCAATCGCAGTCAGAATATGCGCCACACGGTCCCAATGGACGCGCTTGCCACCGCCCATTATCGAAGGGCCGTGCCGCGCACCTTCCTCGCCGCCCGAAACGCCGATGCCGAGGAACGGCAAATCTCCCGCATCAGCCGCACGACGATTGGTGTCGTGGAAATCAGCGTTTCCGGCGTCGATGATCATGTCGTCCTTGTCCAGAAGCCGGCGCAACGCCGCGATCTGATCGTCAACCACCGTCCCCGCCGGCACCATCAGAATGATCGCGCGGGGCGGCTTGATGGCGGCCACCAACGCCTGAAGCGACTCGGTCGGGATCACCCGCTCTGCCAGATCGCCCGCATTTGCCGCAAAGTCGCGCGTCACCTGCGTGGTGCGGTTATGGACCGCAATCGAAAATCCCTTTTCTGCGATGTTAAGCGCCAAGGCCGAGCCCATCGTTCCAAGGCCGATCAGGCCGATATCTGCTTTGGTCATGGGTGTTGAAGTCCGTTCCGGTTCAGGGTGATGGCATAAAGACTGGTCGTCGCGGTGATGTAGAGCCGATGCTTGGCGCGACCACCAAAGCACAGGTTCGAGACCAGTTCCGGCACCAGTATCTTGCCCATCAGATGCCCGTCGGAGGCAATGCAATGCACCCCGTCAGCGGCCGATGACCACAGGTTTCCGTCAATATCAACTCGCATTCCATCGGCGCATCCCGGTGCGATAGCGTGGAACAATGCCCCCCCTTTCAGCGTCGCGCCAGCCACGTCATAGACGCGGATATGCTGCGGATCACTGCTGTTCATCCGGCCGGTGTCGGCCACATAAAGCCGCGTCTCATCGGGCGAAAAGGCAAGGCCGTTGGGGCAGTTCATGTCACTGATCACAGCCTTCATCGTTCCATCGGGGTCCACCCGGTAAACGTGGCAGGGCAATTCCTGCTCGGCGCGAAAGCCCTCATAATCGGACGCGATGCCGTAATGCGGGTCGCTAAACCAGATCGCTCCGTCGGATGCCACGATCACATCATTGGGTGAATTCAAACGCTTGCCCTTGTAGGTATCGGCGATGACGGTGATCGAGCCGTCCCATTCGGTGCGCGTGACCCGCCGTGTTCCGTGTTCGCAACTGATCAGCCTCCCCGCACGATCGCGCGTGTGGCCGTTGGCATAATTGGACGGTGCGCGGTAGGTGGTGATGCCGACATCGGGTGTCCAGCGCAAAATCCGGTTGTTCGGAATGTCAGAGAACAGCAGGCAGCCCGCATCACCAAACCAGACCGGACCCTCGGTCCAGTCGAACCCGGTTGCCAGTTTCTGCACTGGCGCATTGAACAGGACATAGCGCCTGAAAGCGGGGTCGATGGTTTCGAAAAATGACATGGGCTGGCCTTTCGCCTGCGAATGAGCTTCGTTATGGTAACGTTAACAACACCCTGACCACGCCGCAACCAATCAGCCTGCAATCGCGCACCACACAACCATGAGGAATGTCGATGGCCTTTGTCGAACCCACCTTCCAGTTGACCCATGACGGAGCGTTGGCCATGTTGACTGCCGCTGTGGCGGCGGCAACCGAAATGGGCCAGCCGCAGTGTATCGTGATCGTCGATGCGTCGGGCGTGCCGGTGGCAGAGGTCCGCATGACCGGCGCGCGGTA
>JBGSRQ010000109.1:0-2969 GCA_041737515.1 Rhodobacterales bacterium
CCGATCTTGCCCGCAACGCCATTCTGCTCAGGAGAGGGGACATCGCGCAGACTGCGTTTGACCAGTCCCAGACCGCACGCGATCAGGCAGCAGAGGCCAAGGTTGCGACGGAGGCGGCGCTGTCGGCGGCGATAGATCAGGCCGGGGCGGGAAAGGCTCCGGCGGTCAAGGCGGCGCAGGCCTTGCTGTCGCAGGCCGAACTCGCCCTTGGCCATACTATCGTGACCGCCCCTGCCGATGGCTGGATTGCCAATCTGGACTTGCGACCCGGTCAGGTGGTGACGGAAGGTCAGCTACTGTTCTCGCTGGTCGAGGATCAGCCCTGGTGGATCGAAGGCAACTTCAAGGAAACCGATCTGGCCCGCATCCGCGTGGGCCAGCCGGTCAGTGTCAGCATCGACATGTATCCCGGAGTCGGCCTGACAGGCCATGTCGAAAGCCTGGGGACCGGATCGGGCGCGGTGTTCTCGCTGCTGCCCGCGCAAAATGCGACCGGCAACTGGGTCAAGGTCACGCAGCGCTTTCCGGTGCGAATCGCGCTGGACCCGCAGACAACCGCTGCCCCCGTGCAGTTGCGGGTCGGGGCCAGTGCAACAGTCACCGTTGACACCAGCCTCGACGGATCAGCCAAGCCATGACCGTGGCACTGGCCACCCCGGCCGTGCGGTGGAACATCGTTCTTGCCGTGGTGCTGACGGCAGTGCTGGAGGTGCTGGACAGCACCATCGTCAACGTGGCCCTGCCGCATATGAAGGCAGCCTTCGGCATCACCTCGGACCAGACGATCTGGATTCTGACCAGCTATATCGTGGCCTCGGTCGTGGTGATGCCGCTGACCGGGTTCTTTACCCGGCGTTTTGGTCGCAAGCGGCTGATCACCACGGCGATTGTCGGATTTGCCGTTTTTTCCATGCTGTGCGGATTGGCGCAAAGTCTGGAATGGATCGTGGCCTGCCGCCTTGGTCAGGGCCTGTTCGGGGCCTTCCTGATCCCCTTGTCGCAATCCATCCTGTTTGACAGTTTCCCGCGCGAAAAGCGCGGGCAGGCGATGGCTTTGTTCGGCCTGGGCGTGGTGGTCGCCCCGGTGCTGGGGCCGACGCTGGGCGCTGTTCTGACCGAATATTGCAGCTGGCGCGCGGTGTTCTATGTCAACGTGCCGATTGCCGCCTTTGCCCTGACGATGATGGCCGGAGAGTTGCAGTCCGAAGACCCTAGGCCCGTGCAGGTCGATTGGGTCGGCCTTGGGCTGATGGTTGCAGCGATCGGCGGGCTGCAACTGGTGCTGGATCAGGGCGAAACGCGCGACTGGTTC
The DNA here is from genome assembly GCA_041737515.1 of Rhodobacterales bacterium. Classification (GTDB taxonomy): domain Bacteria; phylum Pseudomonadota; class Alphaproteobacteria; order Rhodobacterales; family Rhodobacteraceae; genus JBBQZP01. The sequence goes on from JBGSRQ010000109.1 coordinate 1,313, forward strand.
GCCTCGCCCTTCATTCAGGTGTCGGCGCTGGTGGCTGCGGTGTCACTGGTGCTGTTCGTGGCGCGCGGCTGGGGGTTCAAGGGTAATATCATTGATTTCAGCCTGCTGCACGACCGCAACTTTGCCGCAGCCAATGCTACGATGGTCGGGTTCGGTGTGGCCATGTTCGGCACGATCGCCATCCTGCCGCTGTTTGTGCAGGGCCTCCTGAACTATCCGGTGCTGGAGGCCGGCTATCTGTTCATGCCGCGCGGATTGGCCGCCGGGTTTTCCATGGTGCTGACCGGGGCGGTCATGATGGGCCGCGTCGATCCGCGATTTCTGGTGGCAACGGGGCTGGTGCTGACCGGCTACGGCAACCTTTCGCTGGGCTGGCTGAACCTGAACGCCGGGTTCTGGGATCTGGCGGTGCCGGGGATGGTTTCGGGGGTCGGGATGGGGCTGTTCTTCGTGCCGATGTCCACGCTGGCCTTCCAGAACATCGGGCCGGACCGGCAGGACGAGGCGTCGGGCATTTACGGCGTGATGCGGTCGCTGGGGTCATCGGTTGGCATCGCCTTTGTCGGCTGGCAGGTGGCAAGCCGCACGCAGTTCCACTGGTCGGTGCTGTCGGCGCAGATGACCCCCTTCAATCCACAGGTCAGCGCCTATCTTTCCCGGCTTGGACTTGACCCGCAGTCAGCGCAGGCGGCGGAAACGCTGGCGGGTGTGGTGCAGGCGCAGGCCTCGATGCTGGCGTTTCAGGATGCATTCTGGCTGACCGGCTGGGCCGCGCTTGCGATGCTGCCGGTGGTGCTGATCCTGCAACGGCCCAAGGTGGGAAAGGCTGCTCCGGCAGTTCACTAAGCCTTGCGCGGTGGATCGACGGTCAAGGGTTTACGCGCTAAGACAGTGGCCGCATCCCTGATCCGAGAAAGAGAGCATGCCCTGGCTTTCGGCCCATCTGACGATTGTCGCCTCGGGGTTTGTGGCGATGGTGACTTCGGCGCTGATCCTGCGCCAACGGCGCACGCCGCAGGCCACTCTGGCCTGGTTGCTGTTTGTGGTGCTGCTGCCTTATGTGGCGGTTCCGGTCTTTGCAGCCCTTGGGTTTCGCAAGTCACGGGTCCGGTTTGACAGCGTGTCTTTCGATCCAAGCCCAGCCAGTGATCTGCACAGCCGGATGATGCAGAACTACGGGTTGCCGGGCGCGCGGGCGGGCAATGACTTTCACCTGCTGCCAGGTGGCGAGGCGGCCTGGGCGGCTTTGCTGGTGGTTGTGGCCTCGGCGCAGCACCGACTGGACATCACGCTTTATGCGCTTGAGGACGATGCGGTTGGCCGCGCCTTTTGCGATGCCGTGACCGAACGGGCCGAAGCGGGCGTTGCCATCCGGATGATCCTTGACAGCGTGGGCGCATTGCGCCGGCCCCAGCAGGCCATCGCGCGACTGAAGCGCGCCGGGGCCGAGGTTCGCCGCTATTCCCCCCTGTTGCACGGCCCTTGGGGCGGGCACATCAACCTGCGCAATCACCGCAAGATGGTGATCGCAGACGGGGCCCAGCTTTGGGCGGGCGGGCGCAATGTGGGCGCGCACTACCTTGGCCCCCAGCCCTCCCCCGGCTGCTGGCAAGACCTGTCCTATCGGCTGTCCGGACCGGTGGTCGGCGATTTCAAC
>JBGSRQ010000142.1:0-6192 GCA_041737515.1 Rhodobacterales bacterium
CGCATGCCCGCGGCCACCGGCGACGGGGCGCTGATCGCTGCCGCCGTCATGTCGGCAATGAAGGGCTGGTTGCCGAACAACATCGATTCCGACAAGGGCAAGAGACGGCGTGCAAACTCTGCGGGCCCGACGCACCACCCCGACCGGAACCCTGGTGCCGCGTGCGATTTGGAAATCGACGAGGCGACAACCACCCGCTCCCCCAAAGTCGCATCATCCAGCGGCGAGGCGAAGGCCACGCCGTCAAAGATCAGATCCTCGTAAACCTCGTCACACACGATCCACAGATCGTGCCTGACCGCCAAAGCGCCAATTTCTGCGATGCAGGCCTTGTGCAACACCGCCCCCGTGGGGTTGTGCGGCGAGTTCAGAAAGATCACCCGGCTGCGCGGCGTGATGCGCGCGGCAATGTCCGCCGCCTGAATCCGGAAGCCGTGTTCGGGGCGCAGGGGCACCGGCACGACCGTAGCCCCGCAAGCCTCGATTACGCCCTGATAGGTGGCATACATCGGATCGCCCACCAGCACCTCGTCGCCGGTCTGGGCCAGCGCCATCATCACGGCATAAATCGTGGTCTGCGTGCCGGGAAAGCACATCACCTGATCGGGCGTGATCAACCGTCCGCGCCGCTCGGTATAGCGCGCGGCCAAGGCGCGAACCAGATTTGGCTCGCCCTGACCATCCGAATAGCCGGTACGCCCGGCTTTCATCGCCGTTGCGGCCACCTCCATCAACGCGGTGGGGGTCGGCACGTCAGGCTCGCCGATGGTCAGCTCGATCACCGGGGCACCGCTGCGCTTCTTGGCGCGGGCCAATGCGTGAACCTCCCATTTGGCACCGCCAAGACCCGCCAGCCGGGTGGTTACATCGGCATATTTCATTCGTCGGTTTCCTTTGTTGCCACCGGCGGCAGATGCGCCAGCAGGTCCACACCCAGTATCGCCCCGACCGATGCCACACCGATCCGCGCGATTTCATCCTGGCCAAAGGCGTGCGGCAAGGCGCACCCCTCCAGCCAAAGCCCGTCGATCACCCCGGTGCAGGCAATGGCGGCCTGCCGCAGGTCGTCCGGACCGCCCGCGCCGGGCAGCGTGGCGATCAGGGCCTGCAAGAGATCGCGGTAATTCAGATAGCCCGACTCGTGAACATCCGACATCGCCGGATCGCTTTGAACCAGATGCATGAACCCGGCCCAAAGACCCAAAGCGCCAAACGTCATCACCGGCGGGCGTAACGATGCCGCAACAACCGCAGCCAGCCGTCCCTCGGGCGTGTCCGACGCGCTTTCCAGGGCCACGAAACTGTCGTGCGTCAGCCGCTCCATCAGTCTTAGATAGGCCGCACGGGTCAGGTCTTCCTTCGACTTGAAATAGTGCCGGATCAACCCTGGCGTCACCCCGGCGCGGTCGGCAATGGCGCGCACGGTTGCCGCCTGTGCACCACCTTCGGCGATCAGATCAAGCGCAGCGGCAATCAAGGCGTCGCGCCGACGCTCTTCCCCCTCGCGCGTGAATTTCCGCCGCTCGCCGCTCATTTTTCCCCCGCAATTATACGCTTGCATAATTTCAAGTCCGGCGTCTAACTTCAATGCCAATCGTATGATCGGCAGGATACCACCATCAAAGACAGCACGGAAAACCTAAACCGCCCCGAAGCGATACGAATCGAGGCGCTGCACAAATCCTTTGGCCCGCTTGAGGTGCTGAAAGGCGTGTCGCTGCGGGCATGTCAGGGCGATGTGGTAGCGATCATCGGCGGCTCGGGGTCTGGCAAGTCGACCATGCTGCGCTGCATCAACTTTCTGGAAACCCCGACCTCGGGCCGGATCGTGATCGGCGGCGAGGAAATTGCCCTGCGTACCGACGGCAGTCCCGCCAACCGCCGCCAGATCGAAAAAGCCCGTCAGCATCTGGGCATGGTTTTCCAGCAGTTCAATCTGTGGACCCACAAGACCGTGCTGGAAAACCTGATCGAAGTGCCGGTGCATGTTCTGGGCGTGCCAAGGGCCGAAGCGGTGGCCCGCGCACACAAGCTTCTGGCCCGCGTCGGCCTTGCCGAAAAGGCCGATGTGTATCCCGCGTTCATGTCGGGCGGCCAGCAGCAACGCGCCGCCATCGCGCGCGCCTTGTGCATCGAACCCGACGCCATGCTGTTTGACGAGCCGACCTCGGCGCTTGATCCCGAACTTGTGGGCGAGGTGCTGAACGTTATCCGCGATCTTGCGGCAGAAGGCCGCACCATGATTCTAGTCACTCACGAAATGAAATTCGCGCGCGAAGTTGCAAGTCATGTCATATACTTGCACAATGGCGTTATCGAAGAAGAAGGCCCGCCCGAGGCGCTGTTTGGCGCACCAAAATCGGAACGGCTGCAACAATTTCTGAAATCCGTAGCGTAACACGGATCGGAACCAACAAGGGGTCTACAATGAAAAAACTTCTGCTCTCTGTCGCCACGATCGTGGCATTCGCAACGGCTGCCTCTGCCGAGGTGGTCAAGGTCGGCGTCGCGGCCGAACCCTATCCGCCCTTCGCGGCCCCCGACGCGTCGGGAAAATTCACCGGCTGGGAGGTTGACATGATCAACGCCGTCTGCGCCGCCGCCGCAATGGAATGCGAAGTGGTGCCCGTGGCTTGGGATGGCATCATCCCGTCGCTGACCGGCGGTCAGATTGATGCGATCATGGCCTCGATGTCGATCACGGCCGAACGCGAAAAGACCATCGATTTTTCGAACAAATACTACAACACCCCCACGATCATCGTGGCCGGCAAAGATAGCGGCATCACGCCGGATGCGGCGGGCCTGACGGGCAAGATCATCGGCGTGCAGGTATCGACCATTCACGAAGCCTATGTGCGAAAATACTTCGGTGACGTTGCGACCGAAATCAAGATCTACCAGACGCAGGATGAGGCGAATCAGGATCTGGTTGCAGGCCGCATTGATGCAACCCAGGCCGACAGCCTTGCACTGGGCGATTTCCTGAAATCCGAAGCCGGTGCCGCCTGCTGTGCCGACATGGGCGCCGTGGCCGATGATCCGGAAATTCTTGGCAAGGGCGTCGGTGTCGGCCTGCGCAAGGGCGACGATGCGTTGAAAGCCAAATTCAACGAAGGCATCGCCAAGGTCATTTCCGACGGCACCTACGACAAGATCTCGGAGCCCTATTTCGCCTCGTCGATCTACGGGAACTGATCTTTCGTGTCTGGCATGATCGGCGGGCCGCTTCTGGCCTCCACGCTTGATCTGCTGGCCTATTCGCCCCCCGGTTGGGGGGCGACATTGCTGCGGGGCCTTGGCAATTCCGTCATGATCGCTCTGGGTGCCTATGCCGTTGGCCTGATCATTGGCGTCGCCGGGGCCTACGGCAAACTTTACGGCAATCCGGTCGTCAAGGATGTGGCGGCAATCTATACCACTCTTGTGCGCGCCGTGCCGGAACTGGTGCTGATCCTGATCCTGTATTTCGGTCTGACCGATGTGCTGAACCAAACGCTTGCCAGTTTTGGCTATGACAAGATTCAACTGAACGGCGTCGTCGCGGGCATTCTTGTGCTCGGATTCGTGCAAGGCGCCTATTCCACCGAAGTGCTGCGCGGCGCGATCCTTGCCGTGCCCGCCGGCCAGATCGAGGCGGCGCGGGCCATGGGCATGTCGCCCGGACTGCTTGCGCGGCGCATCACGCTCCCCTCGATGCTGTCGTTCGCGCTGCCGGGCCTTGCAAACCTGTGGCTGATCGTGACCAAAGATACCGCGTTGCTGGCAGTCGTGGGCTTTGCCGAACTGACCCAGGCCACCCGGCAGGCGGCGGGTACCACCAAGGCGTTCTTCACCTTCTTTGTGGCGGCGGGCGTGCTTTACCTGCTGCTGTCCCTGACATCGACCCTGATCTTTGCCCGCGTCGAACGCTGGGCGCGGCGCGGATTGCCCAATGTTTCCGGCGGGGGCATGTGATGCCCGCCATGCCGCTGCGACGTTGGATCATGCTGGGCATCGGGGTTGCCATCGTGGCATGGTGCGTGGTTTCGCTGCGTTGGGACTGGCTGCCGAAATACCTGCCGCTGGCCGCCCAGGGCATATGGGTCACGATCTGGATGCTGATCGTCACTTCCGTGATCGGCATGATCCTTGCCATCCCGATCGGTCTGGCCCAGGCTGCGGGGCCCTGGTTCCTCGCGGCCCCCGCCCGTGTGTTCTGCACCGTCATCCGGGGCACACCACTTTTGCTGCAACTGTGGCTCCTGTATTACGGGATCGGCTCGCTGTTCCCGCAAATCCCGTGGATCCGGCAAAGCGAGTTCTGGCCGATTCTGCGGCAAGCCTGGCCCTATGGCGTGGTCGCCCTGACGCTCAGCTTTGCAGCATATGAGGGCGAGATCATGCGTGGCGCGTTCAAAGGCGTGCCGCGTGGTCAGCTAGAGGCTGCAAAGGCCATGGGCATGCCGCGTCTGACCGTGCTGCGCCGCATCTGGCTGCCACAGGCGATCCAACGCGCGCTGCCCACTTTGGGCGGCGAAACCGTGCTCCAACTCAAGGCCACACCCCTGGTGGCCACGATCACGGTGGTCGATATCTTTGCCGTCTCCAGCCGCGTGCGGCAGGATACCTTTATCGTCTATGAACCGCTTTTGCTGTTGGCCGTCGTTTATATGATCATCACTGGCATCATCGTGCTGGCCTTCCGGGCGCTGGAAAACCGCCTGCCCACCCGTACGGCCTGAGCCCTTTCATTTTGACAGAAATATCCCCGCCGGAGGCTCCGCTCCCGCAACCCGGGCAGGCCCGCATCAATCGCGCGCGACGTCCTTGTGGATGATGACATCGGCCTGCGGATAGGCGTTCAGGATCGCCCGCCGCAGCGCCGCGCCGATGTCATGTGCATCGCGCAACGTCTGATCGCCGTCCAGTTCGATATGCAGATGCACGAATATGCGGCTGCCGGCGGTGCGGGTCTTCAGGTCGTGAAATCCCCGCACCCCCGGCCAGTCGCGCGCAATCGCGCCGATCCCCTCGATCACCCGTGGATCGGCGCGGCGGTCCATCAATGCATCCCAGGCCCCCTTGCCGATGCGCAAGGCCCCCAGTGCCAGCAACCCCGCCGCCCCCAGTGCCACCACCGAATCAATCTGCGCCATCCCGAATTGTGAGGACGCCACCAAAGACACGATCGCCCCGATGTTGGGCAGCAGATCACCCAGATAGTGCAGCCGGTCCGCTTGCACCACGCGGCTGCCGGTGCGCGCGGCAACCCGTCCCTGCCACAGAACCAGCGCCAGCGTCACGGCAATGGAGATGACCATCACCACAATGCCATTCGTCTCCGACTGCAACCGCTCGGGCCGCGCGGTGTAAAGCCGTGATACTGCGGCGGCGGTAATCACCCCGGCTGAAATCAGAATGAAAAGCGCCTGACCCAGGGCCGCAAGGTCTTCGGCCGAGGAGTGGCCGAAGGCGTGATCCTCATCCGCGGGTTTGGCGGCATAGATCAGCGCTGCCGTGGCCCCCAGTGACACCATCAGATCCATCGCCGAATCCGCAAGCGATGCGGCCACCGACAGCGCGCCGGTTTCCCCCAGCGCCCAGAGTTTCAGTGCAACCAGAAGGGCGGCCACGCTGACCGAGGCAAGCCCGGCAGAAAGGTTCAGCCGCGTAGCGGTGGGTTCCGTCATTACGCAGTCCCTTCGCTCGGGTCAGGTTTTCTTGGATCGGGGGCTAGCGCACCCGCCCTGTCCCGGCAAGGGGTCAATCCATCACTTCGTCGGCGTTCACACCCCAAAGGGCAGACTTTGGCAACCATCCCTTGTCACCCTGGATGTTGATGCGGCACCAGTCCGGCACGCATTCGACAATCCGGCCCAGAACACCCCGCTCGGCCCGCAGAACAATGCCGGATGCGGCATCGGGGCTGTCATGCAGATCGGCGCTGGCGTCGGTGATCATCACCGAGCGGACGCCCGACAAAAGCGAATAATGCACCCAGCCGCCCGCGCCCTCGGAATCCTCGACCCGACGCCAGTTTTCATATTCAGCGGTGATCTTCAACGGCATGCCAGCGCGGGTGAAAACCCAGTCGATCCGGTGCGTCAGGCCCGGCCCGCGCCGCGCGTTGCCCTCATCGGTTTTCAGCGTGACAAAGCGCGGCAGGGGCAGGTTCGTCACCGACCCCCGGTTCGGGTCCTGCACCGGTTT
>JBGSRQ010000162.1:0-3462 GCA_041737515.1 Rhodobacterales bacterium
GCACCAGAAGGGTGCCGGCCGCGATGTCCCAAGCGCTCAGGTCACGCTCCCAATAGCCCTCGTAGCGGCCCGCGGCGACATAGGCCAGATCCAGCGACGCCGCCCCCCAACGCCGAACCCCGGCACAGACCGGCATCAACCGCGCCATGTCCTGCAGCGTCGCAGGCAGTCCCATGCGGCCCATGAAGGGCACGCCGGTTGAAAAGATCGCCTCAGACATGCTGCGACGGCCCGACACACGGATACGGGCATCGTTCATCCAGGCGCCCGCGCCCTTTTCGGCAACAAACATCTCGTCCTTGGCGGCATCAAAGACAACGGCCGACACGATCTCGCCCTTGTGCTCCAACGCGATGGAAATCGCCCAGTGCGGCAGGCCGTGCAGAAAGTTCGTGGTGCCATCCAGCGGATCGACGATCCAGCGACGGGTGGGGTCTGACCCTGCGGTTTCGCCGGTTTCCTCGCCCAGCCAACCATAGGTCGGGCGCGCGTCCATCAGGTCGGTCTTGATGATGCGTTCCGCCTCGCGGTCGGCCTTGGTCACGAAATCGCCGGGGCCCTTGGCCGAGACCTGCAGGTTTTCGACCTCGCGGAAATCCTTGACCAGCGCGCGTCCGGCCTTGCGGGCGGTCTTGATCATCAGGTTAAGGTTGGCACTGCCTTGCATCATACGCTCCGGTTCGGTTGGCGCGGGCTTACACGCCGCACCCCGGATTGTGAAGGGCCATCGCCGCTAGGGCCGTTGCAGCTTGACCGGTTCGGACCGCCCCAGTTTCAAGAAATGCGCCATGAAGGGTTTGGTCGCATCTTCCACGCGGGTGGCAGCATACAGCCGCTTGGTTACGGTTTGCGGGCCAAGGGGCCGGGTCACGAAATCGGAATGGCTGCGGATATCACGCAAAACCCAGTCGGGCAGCACGGAAACGCCGCGGTTTGATGCGACAAGCATCAGGATCACGGCGGTCAGTTCGACCTGCCGCATCCCGCGCGGTTCAACCTTGGCGGGCGACAGAAGTTCGGTAAAGATATCAAGCTTGTCGCGGGACACGGGGTAGGTGATCAACAGCTCATCCCGGAAATCCTCGGCGCAGATAAAGGGTTTGGCCGACAGCGGGTTGGCGGCAGCGGCCACAAACATCGGGTGATAATCAAACAGCGGGTTGAAGATCATTCCATCCTGCGTGATCGGATCCGAGGAGATCACAAGATCAACCTCCTCGCGCATCAGGGCGGGCAGTGCCTCGAACGCCAAGCCTGCGCGGATATCGACATCAACTTCGGGCCACGAGCGGCGGAACAGTTCCAGCACCGGGAACAGCCAGTCAAAACAGGCGTGACATTCCATTGCGATGTGCAGACGGCCGGTCTTCCCCGACCGGAGCGCGCGGAATTCCTCGTCCAGCGCGTCGATTTCCGGCAGAACCCGTTCGGCCAGTTTCAGCATCCGCAGGCCGGCCGCCGACAGCTTCAGGGGTTTGGAGCGGCGCACGAACAATTCGATCCCGGCCTGATCCTCCAGCCCTTTCACCTGATGCGACAGGGCTGATTGCGTCATGTTCATCAGGTCAGCCGCACGGGCAAGGCCGCCTGCCTGATGAATGGCGCGGATCGTGCGAAGGTGGCGGAACTCAAGGTGCATCTTGCGGTTTCATTCATGTTCATGATGAGGATTATGAATTTGTCTCACATCTTTGAACATGGGACAAGAGGCCAACAGCAGGAGCAGTCCCATGTCCACACCGCGCATTTCATTCGAATTCTTCCCGCCGCAGACGCTGGATGCGTCGTTCCGGTTGTGGGAGACGGTGCAGGTGCTGGCCCCGTTGCAGCCTGCGTTTGCGTCGGTGACCTATGGCGCGGGCGGCACAACACGCAAACTGACACATGAGGCGGTGACGACGATTGGCCGGAACTATGGGTTGAATGTCGCGGCACATCTGACCTGCGTGGATGCGACCCGCGCGGAAACCCTCGAAATCGCAGCGGCCTATGCCGAAGCTGGCGTGCGCGAAATTGTCGCCTTGCGCGGTGATGCGCCCAAGGGTGCGACCCGGTTCACACCGCATCCGGAGGGATTTGCGGATTCGGTCGAGCTGGTCGCGGCCTTGGCCGAGACGGAAAAATTCACCATCCGCGTGGGTGCCTATCCCGAGCCGCACCCAGACGCTGCCGATACGCTGGCCGATGTGCGCTGGCTGAAAGCCAAGATCGACGCCGGTGCCACCAGTGCGATCACGCAGTTTTTCTTTGAGGCGGAAACCTTCCTGCGATTCCGCGATCTGTGCGCCCGGGAAGGCATAACTGCGCCGATCATTCCGGGCATCCTTCCGATTGACAACTGGCAGGGGGCAAAGCGATTTGCCACGCGCTGCGGCACAACGGTTCCGGTCTGGCTGGACGATGCCTTTGCCGCCGCGCGCCGCGACGGGCGTGAAAATCTGCTGTCGGTGGCGCTGGCGACCGAACTTTGCGATGATCTGATCTGCGAAGGCGTGCAGGATCTGCATTTCTACACCCTGAACCGCCCGCATCTGACGCGCGATGTGTGCCATGCGCTGGGGATCGTGCCCGAGGTGGCGCTGGAGAAGGTTGCGTAACACGCTTGTTCACACAGCAGGATCGGCTATCGTCGCGCAAGTTTGCGTGAAGGACCCCGCCCGTGGCAAAGCTGATCTATATTCTGAACGGCCCCAACCTGAACTTGCTGGGCCAGCGCCAGCCCGAGATTTACGGGGCTGAATCGCTGGACGATGTATCGGCGCGCTGCACCGCTTTGGCCGGGGAGTTGGGCCTTGATCTGCGGTTCGCGCAATCGAACCATGAGGGCCAGTTGGTCGACTGGGTGCAGCAGGCGCGCGCAGATGCGGCGGGCATCATCATCAATCCTGCCGCTTATTCGCACACCTCTGTCGCCATTCTGGACGCGCTGAACGCGTTTGACGGGCCAGTGATCGAGGTTCACATCTCCAACATCCACAAGCGTGAGGCGTTCCGGCATCATTCCCATGTCAGTGCGCGGGCCGACGGTGTGATCGCGGGCTGTGGCACCGATGGCTACCTGCTGGCGCTGCGCCGGATGGCGGCGCTGGCATGACCCTTCCGCATAATGCGTTCAAGGCGGGGCTGTTGGCCGGGCGCCAGCAGATCGGGCTTTGGAATTCGATGCCGGGGTCACTGGTCGCCGAGGCGCTGGCAGGGTGCGGCTTTGACTGGATCGTGATCGACACCGAACATGCGGTGACCGATATTCCCGATACTCTGGCGATGATGCAGGCGATGGCGCCCTATCCGGTGTCGGCTGTGGTGCGGCCCCAGACAAACGACACGGTGCTGATCAAGCGGGTGCTGGACCTTGGCGCGCAGACGTTGGTCATTCCCTATGTGCAGAACGCGGATGAGGCACGGGCGGCGGTGGCGGCCATGCGATATGCCCCGCGCGGGGTGCGCGGTGTGGCGGGCATG
>JBGSRQ010000164.1:0-4858 GCA_041737515.1 Rhodobacterales bacterium
CAATTGATGCAATGGGTGGCGCCGTCGCCGCCATCGCCTACATGAAGGGCCAACTGGTCGAGGCCAACGCCGACCGAATCTCGAAAATCGAAACGGGGCAGACCACCGTCGTCGGCGTCAACCGCTGGACGGACGGCGCGCCAAGCCCCCTGACCACCGGCGACGGCAGCGTGATGCTGGCCGACCCCGATGCCGAGGCGGACCAGCTTGCGCGCCTGACAGCCTGGCGCATCACCCGGAACGAGGCTACGACCAAAGCCGCACTCGCGACCCTGCGGCTGGCTGCCGCCACAGGCCAGAACATCATGCCCGCCTCCATCGCCGCCGCAAAATCCGGGGCCACCACCGGCGAATGGGGCGATGTGATCCGCAGCGCCTTTGGCGAATACCGTGCCCCGACCGGTGTGGCTTCGGCACCCTCGAACCGCACCGAAGGGCTGGACGAAATCCGCGAAGCCGTGCAATCCGCCTCTGCCAGACTTGGCCGACCACTCAGCTTTCTTGTCGGCAAACCAGGTCTTGATGGCCACTCCAATGGCGCCGAACAGATCGCAACCCGCGCCCGCGATTGCGGCATGCAAATCCACTACGACGGCATCCGTTTCACCCCGCAGGCCATCATCGACGCCGCAATCCGGCAAAACCCGCATGTCATTGGTCTGTCGATCCTGTCGGGGTCGCACTTGTCGCTGATCACCGAAACGCTTGCGCTGATGCGCACCGCAGGCCTGTCGCACATTCCCCTGATCGTCGGCGGCATCATCCCTGAACCGGACGCGGCAAGCTTGCGTTCCAGTGGCGTCACCGCTGTGTACACGCCCAAGGATTTCGATCTGAACCGGATCATGATGGATATCGTCAGCTTCGCCGACACCCCGAAAGCCGCCGTATAGCGCTTTCAGTTTGATCCAAATATCCTCGCCGAAGGCACCTGAGGCATCTTTCCCGAAGGGAAAATGCCGAGGCAAAAGCAGCGGTGCGGCCCCTTGGCCGCACTTCATCAAACCTATGCGTGAATGGCACCGTCGCCGCAAGCGAGGGCCGCCTCGCGCACCGCCTCGCTGAACGTCGGATGCGCGTGGCAGGTCAGCGCCAGATCTTCGGCCGAGGCACCAAACTCCATCGCCACGCAGATTTCGTGGATCAGATCGCCCGCCATCGGTCCTATGATATGGGCGCCCAGAATACGGTCGGTGTCCTTGTCAGCCAGAATTTTCACGAATCCATCGCCCTGATGCACGGCCTTGGCGCGCGCATTGCCCATGAACGGAAACTTCCCGACCTTGTAGGCCCGGCCCGCCTCTTTCAGCTGTTCTTCGGTCAGGCCGACACTCGCCACTTCCGGCGTGGTGTAAATGACGCCCGGGATCACGTCGTAATTCACATGCCCCGCCTGACCCGCCAGAATCGCCGCCAGCGCCATCCCTTCATCCTCGGCCTTGTGCGCAAGCATTGGCCCGGTGATCGCATCCCCAATGGCATAGACGCCCTTGATATTGGTCGCGAAATGATCGGTCGCTACCTGCCCGCGTTTCTCCATGGCCACGCCCAGCGCCTCCAGCCCCAGCCCGGCGGTAAAGGGCTTGCGCCCGGTCGCGACCAGCACGCAATCAGCTTCAAGGCTCTGCTCGCTGTCGTCCTTGCGCAGTTTGTAAGTAACTCTGGCCTTGCCACCCTTGACGCTTGTGCCCTGCACCGCAGCCCCCAGAAAAAACGCCAGCCCCTGCTTTACCAACAAGCGCTGAAACGCCTTGGCCACTTCGGCATCCAATCCGGGCGTGATCGCATCCAGATATTCCACCACCGTCACCTGGCTTCCCAGCCGCGCATAGACCGAACCCATTTCAAGCCCGATCACCCCGGCACCGATGACCACCATGGTCTTCGGGATATTGCCCAAAGCCAGCGCCCCAGTAGAAGTAACGACGACCTTCTCATCCACCTCTACCCCCGGCAGCGATGCGGCCTCCGATCCGGTAGCGATGACAATGTGTCTGGCCTCATGCAGCTCATCGCCGACCTTGACGCGGCCTGCCTCGGGGATCGACCCCCAACCTTTCAGCCAGGTGATCTTGTTCTTCTTGAACAGGAACTCGATGCCCTTGGTGTTGGTGTCCACCACCTCGTCCTTGTAGGTCAGCATCTGCGCCCAATCGACCGAGGGACTTTTGCCCTTCAGACCCATCTTGGCAAAGTTGTGTTCGGCCTCGTGAAGCATATGGGTCGCGTGCAACAACGCCTTCGACGGAATGCAGCCGACGTTCAGACAGGTGCCGCCCAGTGTCAGGCGCCCCTCGACCACGGCCGTTTTCAGGCCAAGTTGCGCGCAGCGGATGGCGCAGACATAGCCGCCCGGCCCTGCACCGATGATGATCACGTCAAAACTGGCCATCGACTTTGTCCTTTATCTTCCCGACACACCGCAGCGTGCCGTTTGCATTTCACATTCAGATCAGCGCAGCCACGATCATCGTCATCGTCGCGAAAAATCCTGCCGCCCAGATCACCGATCGCCACGGCCGCCAGCCAAGAGCATAGGCCGGAACATAAAGCACCCGCGCGCCAAGATACACCCAGGCGCAGGCCACGGTAACACCACTCGATTGCTGACCCACCGTCACCACAACCACGGCGATGGTGAACAGGATCAATCCCTCGAAATGATTGTTCATCGCCCGCTGCAACCGTCCGGTCACCGGTGACATCTCACGCGAGGGCGGCCTGTCGCGCGCGCTTGAGGTATAGCCCGTGCCCAGCTCGCGGTTTGCGGGAACCGCGAAGGTTGCGAATTGCACACCTTGCAACAGCGCCGCAAGGGCAAGGGCGGTCAGTTCTGCGGTCATGCTCTATCCTTCAATCTCGATCGGGGTTCCATCCGGCGCCCGCGCCCAGATATCGCGCATATCGGTATTGTTCACGCCGATGCAGCCGTTCGTCCAGTCAAACCGCGCCTGCAAGGGCCCCAGAAACCCCCAGCCGTTCAGAATGCCGTGGATCATGATGTTTCCGCCGGGCGCGATGCCATGCGCCGTCGCCCGCGCGGTGTCCCGGGTATTGGGGTACGAGATGTGCAGGCTTAAATGTGCCACGCTTTCAGGGTTGCGCCAGTCGATCACATAGCGCCCTTCCGGCGTGCGCCCGTCGCCTTCACGCGCCTTGTGACCCACCGGATCGGGGCCAAGGGCGATGGGGTAGGTCGCGATGATCTGGCCTTCGCGCAGCAACTCCAAGCGACGATCCGATTTATCAACGCGGATCAGATCAGCCCGCTGATCTGGCGCCACCATCACAGGCGGTATGCCTGATGCAGTGCGGATCATCACTTGCGTATAGCCCCAGACGCCCAACGGGATCAGGGCAAGCACAAAGGTCCATCTGACAACCCGGCGCATGGTGTCAGACCGTATTCAGAAACTGGCCAGCGATCGTGTCACCCAATGACGCGCGTTCCAACAGCCATTTCTTTGCACGCGCCTTGTCGGCGACCTGAAACAGAATGACCACGCGCCCCGGCGCATCGACATCCCGCCAGATCTGCATCTGCGTCAAGCCCACCTGATCACGGGCCTCGGAATGGGCGTCATAGGCGGATTTCCATTCGGAGTAGTCCGGGGTGTCGAGGGTGACTAGCAGGTTCGTCATGTCAAGACGCCCCCGGACAGGATGGCACAACGCGGTAAACCAATCCGTGAAGTTCCAGCGGCGGTGCAGACGGGTGGTGGTCGGCGTAGCCTTCGGCCCGAACCAGCGTGTCCGTATGACCCGGCTCGAAGGGCGTATCGCTCCACCAAGGGTGGTAGGGTCCGGCGACGAGGGTGATGTCGATTTCGTCAGAAGAAACGGTATCGACACGGAAACAGGCGTGTTCCTCGCCCTTTGGGGCGCCTTCCGAAAACGAGTCTGTCTTGTGGTCGTAGTCGCGCGCAACCACGATCAGATCGCCGGGTTTGAAGGCGACAGCTTCGGCATGAAGGGGCGGGATCAGGAAACACGCCGCCGCACATGCAAGGCTCAACCTGACGGATCGCAACTGTAACATTCTGTTCCTCCGGATCTCGCAACAACGGGTCAAACCTGCGGGTCTGGCCCCACCGCGGGCCGAGTCAGCCGTCGCGGTGAAGCCAGAACCGCTTTTCCTTACAAATCCATCAGCAACCGCCGCGGGTCTTCCAGCGCCTCTTTCACGCGCACAAGGAACGTGACCGCCCCTTTGCCATCCACAACCCGATGGTCATAGGAAAGCGCCAGATACATCATCGGTCGGATCACGATCTGGCCGCCTGCCACAACCGGGCGGTCCTGAATCTTGTGCATGCCCAAAATTCCCGATTGCGGTGGGTTCAGGATCGGCGACGACATCAGGCTGCCATAGACCCCGCCGTTGGATATGGTGAACGACCCGCCCTGCATATCGGCCATCGACAGCTTGCCGTCGCGGGCGCGCAGGCCAAGGGCGCTGATCGTCTTTTCAATCTCGGCAAAGCCCATGCGGTCGGCGTCGCGCACCACCGGCACCACCAGACCCGACGGCGTGCCTACGGCCACGCCCATGTTGACATAGTTCTTGTAAACGATGTCGGTGCCGTCAATCTCGGCGTTCACATCGGGCACTTCAGCCAGGGCGTGACAGCAGGCTTTCACAAAGAAGGACATGAAACCCAGCTTCACACCATGCTTTTTCTCGAACATGTCCTTGTATTCATTGCGCAAGGCCATGATCGCCGACATGTCGACCTCGTTATACGTCGTCAGCATCGCAGCGGTGTTCTGCGCGTCTTTCAGGCGGCGGGCGATGGTCTGGCGCAGGCGGGTCATCTTGACCCGTTCCTCGCGCGACGCATCGTCGGCGGCCACGGGC
>JBGSRQ010000173.1:0-14572 GCA_041737515.1 Rhodobacterales bacterium
GCCATGGCCAGCGTCTTGCCGCCACCGCCAGCGCAGAAATCAAGGATGGAACCGGTCTGGGGCAAGGGAATTTCGGCCACGACGGCCTGCGACGCCGCGTCCTGAAGCTCTACCAGCCCGTCCAGATAGGCGGGTGCTGCACTTATCTTGCGCGCGTTGGCGGTCACCTCCAATGCGGTGGCGGCAAGGTCATTCGGGCGGCTTTCGATGCCGCTTTTCGCAAGCGCCTCTTGCGCCGCCGCACGACTGATGCGCGCCGTGTTGACGCGCAGATACGTCGGCGCACGGTGGCGCAGATGCTGCATCACCGGGCCGAAATCTGCACCAAGAGACGCGCCAAGGGCGGGCGCCAGCCAGTCCGGGCAATCGAGCGACTGCAGGTCATTCGGCGGCGGCAGGATACGGCGTTCGTCGTCGTTCAGCTCTGCAGGCGCATGGCCGATGCCGGTAAACATTGCCGCAACGTCCTGCCCCGAGGATCGCAGCCCACCGATCACCAACCCACGCCCGGTTTCAGCCCCACCCAGAGCCGCAAAAGACCGTTTGCAGCGGATCGCATCGAATACCACATCGCGCACCGCTGCCCTGTCGCCCGAGCCGGCAAACCGACTGCCGCGCGCCCAGTTCGTCAGCGCCTGCTCGGCTGGTGTTCCGGCAAGCCAGCGGTCAAGAATACCGATCGCGGCGGCAAGGCGGGCGGCGGGCGTCATTCACGCATCACATGAAGATCGCATGGCAAAGCATTTGTTTTGAAGCGCATTTCAGAAAAACACAGCTACATCACACGGTAATTCGGGCTTTCGCGGGTGATCTGCACATCGTGGACATGGCTTTCGCGCAGACCAGCACCGGTGATCCGCACGAACTGACATCCTGTCTGCATCTCGGCCACGGTGCGCATGCCGGTATAGCCCATTGCCGCACGCAGACCGCCGACAAGCTGATGCACGACCGCCGCCGCAGAGCCCTTGTACGGCACCTGCCCCTCGATCCCTTCGGGCACCAGCTTGTCGCTGGCCGCGTCTTTCTGGAAGTAACGATCCGCCGATCCGCGCGCCATCGCCCCCAGCGATCCCATACCGCGATAGCTTTTGAAGCTGCGGCCCTGATACAGGATCACTTCTCCGGGGCTTTCGTCCGTGCCCGCAATGGCCGAGCCGACCATCGCGCAGGACGCGCCGGCTGCGATTGCCTTGGCGAAATCGCCAGAATACTTGATGCCGCCATCAGCAATCACCGGTATGTCACCCGCCCCGCTGGCCGCATCCATGATCGCGGTCAGTTGCGGCACACCCACACCCGCCACGATCCGCGTAGTGCATATCGACCCCGGTCCGATGCCCACCTTGACAGCATCGGCCCCGGCTCCGATCAGGGCGCGCGTGCCTTCGGCTGTGGCAACATTGCCCGCAATCACCTGCACCGCGTTCGACAGCGCCTTGATCCGTTCAACCGCACGCGCCACACCTTCGGAATGGCCATGCGCGGTGTCGATCACCACCATATCCACCCCGGCCTCGATCAGCGCCTGACTGCGCTCAAACCCCGCATCGCCGACGGTGCTTGCCGCAGCCACCCGCAGGCGGCCCAGATCATCCTTGCAGGCATGCGGGTTCAGCACGGATTGCTCGGTATCCTTCAGCGTAAGCAGGCCTGTCAGCTTGCCCTTGCCATCAGTCACCAGCAGCTTTTCGATCCGTCGGGCCTTCATCAGGCTGATGGCGGCCGCACGGTCGGCGGGTTCCTGCAGGATCGCCAGATTTTCCGAGGTCATCATCACCCGCACCGGGGTTTTATCATCGCTCGCAAAGCGCATGTCGCGGTTGGTCACGATGCCCAGAACACGGCCCGCCGCATCAACCACCGGAAAGCCGGTAACATTGTAACGCTCTTGCAACGCCTTGGCGTCAGCCAGAGTCTGGTCGGGTGTCAGGGTGATCGGCGTATAGACGATGCCGGACTCGAACCGTTTCACGCGCCGCACCTCGCGTGCCTGCGTCTCCAGATCCAGATTGCGGTGAATGACCCCGATGCCGCCCGCCTGCGCCATCGCAATCGCCATGCGGGCCTCGGTGACCGTATCCATCGCGCTGGACAAAAGCGGGATGTTCATCCGGATCGCCTTGGTCACGAAGGTCGATGTGTCCGCGTCCGACGGCAGCACCGAGCTTGCAGCCGGAACCAGAAGAACGTCATCGAACGTAAGAGCCTCGCGAATCTCCATAGGAGTCTCCTGATATGTGCAGGGTTCGTTTGGCGGTTTTCTGTTTCACGGGCGGGGGGCGAAGGCAAGGGGCAAAGTGCGACGCCCCTTGAACACGCGCGCGGGGCGTGGTGACTGGAGCAAAAGCGGGGGGCGCCGATGCGGGTTGCGATAGTCGAAAATACGGCCATCACCCATCACGGGCAGGTCGGCGTGGCCCTGCACGAGGCGGGCGCGCGGGTCCGGATTTTCCGGCCTTTTGCCGGAGACACCTTGCCGGATGCTGGCGATTTTGACGCGCTGATCGTCTTTGGCGGCGAACAGAATGCGCTGGATGATGCGCGCCACCCCTATCTGCCTGCGCTTGCCGCGCGCATGGCCGCGTTTTGCGCCGCAGACCGTGCGGTTCTGGGTATCTGCCTTGGCGCGCAGGTTCTGGCACGCGGGCTGGGGGCCGCAAACACCATCGGCACGATGCCAGAGTTCGGCTGGTGCGATGTGGCGCTGACCGACGCGGCGCAGGCCGATCCGATGTTCAGCGCCCTGCCCGCGGAATTTCCGATTTTCGAGTGGCACTCGGATCACTACACCCTGCCGCCGGGTGCCGTTCATCTTGCGATGGCTCCGGGTGCCCCGGTGCAGGCGTTTCGCGCGGGCCGCGCCACTTATGGCACCCAGTTCCATTTCGAGGCGCACCGCGCCATTGTTGCCGACTGGAGCCGCACCTTCCCCGATCTGACAGAGGCGATGCAACCCGGTTGGGCGGGCGTTTACGCCGGGCTTTCCGCCACGAAGGGCGCCAGGGCAGATGCTGCAGGTCTGGCGCTGGCGCGCGCCTTTGTCGCGCTGATCTGAGCCGCGCGCGCTGACGGTCAGCCGCGCAGAACCGGGAACCAATCCTCGCGCAGGCGCTGCCCTGCCACCATTTCATGCCCCGGATAGGGCGGCGACGTGCGCCCCGGTCGGTCAACATAGCGCGCATCCTCTCCCACCAGTCGCAGACTGAACGCCCGCCGGCGGGTGCCCGCGTCATTGCCGCGCGCACCGTGCAGAGTGCGAAAGTTGAAGGCCACGGCATCGCCCGGCTCCATCTCCCATTCGCGGATGTCCATGGCTTCGACGTCGGGGTCGGGCACGGCCATATAACGTTCGGGGTCGGGATAGAACGCAGTATCCGACAGCCAGCGCATCGGCATCACCTCACGCGGCCAGACATGACTGCCCGCCACGCAGCGCAAGGACGCCTCGCGCACCGGGTCCACCGGCGACCAGAAGCTGACGGTCTGCTGCCCCTCGACAAAGTAGTATGGCCCATCCTGATGCCAGGGGGTGGGCTTGGCGGTGCCCGGCTCCTTGACCAGCACATGATCGTGAAACATCTGCACGCGCAGGCTTTGCATCAGCGCCGCCGCCACTTCGGCAACCTTGCTTTCGTGCACCACACGGGCGAATTCGGGGATACGCTCCCAGTTGCAGTAATCGTCGAAAAACCGGCCCGCCTCGCCCGGTTTCAGGTTTTCGGCGGCATAGGGCCCAGGCTCGGCCATGTTGCGCTCGATGCCTGCGGCGATCACATCGACCCAGTCCGCCCAAAGCCCCCTGATCAGCACAACTCCGTCGCGCTGATACTCCGCTACCATCTGATCGGTGATCATGCTGCCCCCCGTTTTCGCAATGATGCGACGCGGCAGGGGCTGTGACAAGCGCTGCCTATTTCTTGCCGGCCTTGGCCTTGTCGGCCGCCGCAACGAACTTTGCGGTCAGGCTGGAGGTCGCATCGGCGGGTTTGACCTTTTCCTTCTTGGGCTTTTTGACTTCCTTGTTCGACCGCATCTGACCCTTGGCCATCATCGTGCCCTTTCGGCTGGACGCACCACTGCGGCGCGCGAAACCAAGACCTGCGCGCCTCGGGTAACAATGTCAAATCAATCAGTAGAGCAGCGATTTGCCGTCGTGGAAAAGATGCACCTTTTCGGGCGCGCAGGTCAGTTGCACCTGCTCGCCCCGCTTCTTGTGCAGGATGCCGGGCAGCTTGGCGATGGTTCGGGAAGCGTCACCTGCGGCCTGAAAATAAAGCACGGTCACTTCGCCCAGCTTTTCGGACAATTCGACCGTCAGATCGAACAGCACCGGATCACCCGGCCCTGCCACACGCAGATCTTCGGGCCGCACACCGACCGTAAGGGTCTTGCCCTGAAGGCCCGCCGCACTTGCGATCGGCACCGGCATCGTGGCCCCGGTCGGGAACTTCACCACCGAATTTGCCCCCGCCGTCTCAAGCACACCGTCCAGCAGGTTCATCGACGGCGAGCCGATGAATTGCGCCACAAATGTATTTGCGGGCCGCTCGTACAATTCCAGCGGGGTTCCGACCTGAGATATCCCGCCGCCCGCAAGAACCACGATCCGGCTGGCCAGAGTCATCGCCTCGACCTGGTCGTGCGTGACATAGATCATCGTCGATTCCGGCATGTTCTCCTTGAGTTGCGCAATCTCGATCCGGGTCGCCACCCGAAGCGAGGCGTCGAGGTTCGACAGCGGCTCATCAAAAAGATACACCTTTGGGTCGCGCACGATGGCCCGCCCGATGGCCACCCGCTGCCGCTGACCGCCCGAAAGCGCCTTGGGCAAGCGGTCCAGATACGGCGTCAGTTGCAGGATGTTGGCCGCCCGGTCCACCGCCTTCTGAATATCGGCCGCACTCTTCTTGGCGATTTTCAACGCAAACGCCATGTTGTCGCGCACCGACATATGCGGATAAAGCGCATAAGACTGGAACACCATCGCGATGCCGCGCTGCGCGGGCGGCACGTCGTTTACCACCGTCTCGTCAATCTGCAATGTGCCGCCGGTGATCCGCTCCAATCCGGCGATCATCCGCAGCAACGTCGATTTGCCGCAGCCCGAGGGGCCCACAAATACGATCAACTCGCCCTGCTTGATATCAAGGTTGATGTTCGCCAGAACCTTCACCTCGCCATACGCCTTTTCGACGTTGGTCAGCTTCAAAGTGGCCATAAGGTTCCCCTCCCCTCAGAGTTTGCGCGCAAGGCAGTATTGCCACGGGCCCAGCACGGCGCGGTTGTCCGCAAAGTACTGGCTGCCCAGTTCTTCCCCGATCAACTGCCACTCCCCCTCGGGCAGGTGAATGAGGTTGTTGGACACGCCAAGATTGAAGGCGCAATAGATCGTCTCGTCACCAATGCGCAGGAACTGCACCGCATCGGCGCTGGATTCGGGCAAGGTCATCACACCTTCACGCAGCGTGCCATGTGCAGCCCTGAAGGCCAGCGCGCGGCGGTAATGCGCCAGCATCGAGTCGGGATTGGCATCCTGTGCGGCGACCGACAGGCCCAGATGGGCTGCCGGCACCGGAAGCCAGCTTTTCGCACCTGCGGTGAATCCGCCCATCGCATTGTCGGTCTGCCAGACCATCGGCGTGCGGCAGCCGTCACGACCCTTGAATTCGGGCCAGAACTGGATGCCGTAGGGGTCTTGCAGGTCTTCGAACGCAAGTTCGGCCTCGGGCAGGCCCAGTTCTTCGCCCTGATAAAGGCACACCGATCCGCGCAGGCACATCATCAGAACGGTATAGGCGCGCGCGGCATCATCCGACAGGTTCCAGCGCGTCATGTGGCGCACCGTGTCGTGGTTTGAATAAGACCAGCATGGCCAGGCATCCGGGGCCGCCTGATCCATCCGCCGGAAGGTCTGCGCCAGCAGATCCGCGGTCAGGCGCGTGGGTTGCAGCATTTCGAAGGGATAGCACATCTGCACCTTGTCACCGCCCGAAGTATATTCGGCCATGATCTCAAGCCCGCGTTGCGCATCGCCGACCTCACCCACCGCCGCAGCCCCGAACGGCTCCAGAACAGCACGGAACTTTCGAAGAAATTCAAGGTTTTCCGGCTGGTTCTTGTCAAAAAGGTGCAACTGGTGATTATACGGGTTCACCGATGGCGCGATCGTATCATTGCGCAGCGGCTTTGGCAGGCCGGGATTGTCGCGCAGGTATTTGTCGGCGTAATAGAAGTTGATCGTATCAAGGCGAAAGCCATCGACCCCGCGTTCCAGCCAGAACTGCGTCACGTCCAGAAGCGCCTGCTGAACCGGTTCGTGGTGCAGGTTCAGGTCGGGCTGGCTGGTCAGGAAATTGTGCAGGTAATACTGCTCGCGCCGCCCGTCCCACGCCCACGCGGACCCGCCGAAAATCGACAGCCAGTTGTTGGGCGGCGAGCCGTCACCCTTGGGGTCGGCCCAGACGTACCAATCTGCCTTGCCAGTGTCGCGCCGCGCCCGGCTTTCGACGAACCACGGATGCTGATCCGAGGTGTGGCTCAGCACCAGATCAATCATCACCCGCAGGCCCAGATCATGCGCACGGATTACCAGTGCATCAAAATCCGCCAGGGTGCCGAACATCGGATCGACATCGCGGTAATCGCTGACATCATAGCCGAAATCCTTCATCGGTGATGTGAAGAACGGGCTGATCCAGATCGCATCGGTGCCAAGGCTTGCGATATGCGGCAGGCGTTGCACGATGCCTGCCAGATCGCCGATTCCGTCGCCATTGCTGTCCTGATAGCTGCGCGGATAGATCTGATAGATCACCGCGCCGCGCCACCAGTCTGCATCAACATCTGTCGCTATGGTCTTCATCTGGCTCATCTTTACGTCACTTCACCGAACCGGCCAAAAGCCCGCGCACAAGGTATTTCTGCATCGCAAAGAACACGAACAGAGGCACCGCGATGGACACGAAGGCCGAGGTTGCCAGAATCTCCCAGTCGCCACCGCGGCTGCCCATCAGGTTGACCAGCGTGCCGGTCAGAACCAGTTGATCATCGCCGGTGCCAAGGAACACAAGGGCCACCAAAAGGTCATTCCACGTCCAGAGGAACTGGAAAATCGCAAAAGACGCCAGCGCCGGAAACGACAGCGGCAGGATGATCTTCATGAAGATCTGGAACTCGGTCGCGCCATCGACCCGCGCGTTTTCAATGATGTCGCGCGGCAGGCCAACCATGTAATTGCGCAAAAGGTAGATCGCCAAAGGCAGGCCAAAACCGGTGTGCGCAAGCCATATCCCCAGATAGCCCTTGCCGATGCCGATTGCATTGTGGAACTGCAACAGCGGGATCAGCGCCAGTTGCAGCGGCACGACCAACAGCCCAACCACGGCGGCAACCAGCAACGCGCGCCCCGGAAAATCCATCCACGCCAAGGCATAAGCGGCGAAAGCTGCGACAAGGATTGGGATGATCGTTGCGGGAATCGCGACGGTCAGCGTGTTCAGAAAAGCCTGCCCGATGCTTTGCCCGGCCGAAGGGTTGAACAGAACATTGTTGTAGTTGCGCAGCGTGAATTCCGGCGGAGTGGCGGCCGTGGTAAAGACGCGCGGCATCCGCACACCGTCCAGCGATGTCGCCGAAGACATGGTGAAATCGCCGTTCTCGGCGACACTCAGGCTGACCCCATCGCCCAGATCGGCAACGGCACCCGGCTCGAACTCGTTGGGCTTGAGCGATGAGATCCCCCATGCGCTGACATTGGTGCCCGTATTGGCGAAAAGATTGCCTGAAATCACGAACGCGCCGTCGCTCGCCACCTCATCCCCCGAAATCCGCACCGGGGCAAGCTGCTGTTCCTGCGTTCCCAGCGCTTGCCACCAGCCCGACGTTGAAATCTGGTCACCCGTGCGGAACGACGACACCAGAAGTCCGAAAGTCGGCATCACCCACAGCAAAACCAGAAACAGAACCGATAGATGGACGGCCCACGTCAGACCGGATTTCTTGCCTGCGATATTGTCCATGCCTTCCCCCTACCGCATCTCTTTGCGGGCGTTTCTGACGTTCCAGATCAGGATCGGGGTCACCATCAGCATGATCACCATCGCCGAGGCGGACCCCACCCCCCAATCCGCCGCCCGAAACAGTTTATCGAACATGTAATTGGCCAGAACCTGCGTCTCGAACTGGCCATTGGTCATGGCCAGCACGATATCGAACACCTTCAGCACGGTGATGGTGATCGTGGTCCAGACCACCACAATCGTGCCCATGATCTGCGGCACCTTGATCTTGAAGAAGATCTGGAACGGGTTCGCCCCATCCAGAATGGCCGCCTCGATCGTTTCCTCGGGGATCGACCGCAGCGCTGCCGACAGGATCACCATCGCAAAACCTGCCTGAATCCAGACCAGCACGATCATCAGGAAAAAGTTGTTCCAGAACGGAATCGTCAGCCAGTTCTGCGCCTCGGTGCCGCCGAACCAAAGGTAGAGCGCATTCAGGATGCCGATCTGGTCCTGCCCGGCAGGGCGCGCATCATAGATCAGCTTCCAGATCACCGAAGCCCCGACAAAAGAGATCGCCATCGGCATGAAGATCAGCGATTTCGAGATATTGCCCCACCAGATGCGGTCGGTCAGCGTGGCAACCAGCAGGCCGAACATCGTGGCCAAAGCGGGCACCACGATCAGCCACATCAGATTGTTCTTCACCGATTCCCAGAATTTCGGCTCGGCCATCATGCGGGTGTAATTCTGCACTCCCACGAATTCCGACACGCCGCCCGCGCGTTGCTGGTGGAACGAAAGCCATGCTGTCGCAAACACCGGATAGGCAAGGTAAAGCCCCAGCGCGATGATCGCCGGCAGCAGAAAAAGCCATGGACGGATCATGTTGGCACGGGTGATATTGCGCCCGGCGTGCGGCCCCTTGGCAGGGTAGAAAACCTTGTCAATCAACAGGTTGGAGGCATAAAAATAGCCGATGCAACCGCCCACGCCGACCACGATCGTCACAAGTGCCTGAAGTGCCGGATTCATCAAAGCCTCCCCCCGAAGCTGATCGTCATCGCAATGAAAAAGGGCCGGTCCGTTCCCCCGGACCGGCCCTTTCGCCGCAATTTACTTCGGCCAGGACGCGTCGATCTGTCCTGCAACATCAGCCGCATCCTTGCCGCCGACGTAATCGACCATCCCGGTCCAGAAGCTGCCCGCGCCCACCGCGCCCGGCATCAGATCCGATCCGTCAAAGCGGAAGGTCGTGGCATTCAGCAGGATCTCGCCCTGCTTTTTCAACGACTCGCTGCCGTAAAGCGACGGATCCGCGGACTTCAGCGGGGTCAGGAAGCCTGATTGCGCCATCCACACCTCATGCGCGATCGGCGTCTTCAGGAACTCGATGAACGCGCGCGAGGCGGGCGTATCCTTGGTGATGAAGGCCAGCGTGCCCGCACCCAGAACCGGTTTGCCCAGATCCTTGCCCGCATAGGCCGGCATGTAGAAGAAGTCGGCATCCTGCCCGACAACCGTGCCTTCAGGGAAGAACGACGGGATGAACGACGCCTGATGGTGCATGTAGCATTGCGGGGGCGAGGTGAACAAACCCTTGGGACTGTCACGGAAGTCGGTCGAGGCGACTGCGCCGGCGCCACCGGCCACATATTTGTCGTTCTTTGCGAACCAGCCGAATTCATCAATCGCACCGATCACCTCGGGGCTGTTGAACGGCAGCGCATGAGTCACCCATTCGTCATACTTTTCGGCAGGCTGCGTGCGCAACATCATGTCCTCGACCCAGTCGGTCGCAGGCCAGCCCGTCGCACCACCTGAACCCAGGCCAATGCACCACGGCGTTCCGCCATCGGCAGCGATCTTTTCGGTCAGCGCCTTGAGATCTTCCATGGTCGCCGGCACTTCATAACCCGCATCGGCAAAGTTGTCGGGCGAATACCAGACCAGCGATTTCACGTCGATCTTGTAGGGGAACGCGTAAAGCGCCTTGGTGCCATCGGGGCCGGCGTAAGATCCAAGGCTGACCCAGCTATCACCCGCCGCATAATTTTCCGCCAGCCATTTCTGAGTATCTTCGCCCAAAGGCTGGACGAATCCCTTCTTCACCAGATCGGCGATCAGACCCGGCTGCGGCAAAATGGCGATGTCTGGCGGGCTGCCTGCCTGCGTGTCGATGACGATCTGCTGCTCATAGTTTTCGGACGACGAATAATTCACTGCAACACCGGTCGCGGCGGTGAAATAGGCCAGCACGGATTCGACCAGAACCTGATCTTCGCCACGCCAAGGGCCGAACATGTTCAGCGTCTGGCCTTCCAGATTCGTCGCTTCGTCAAAGGCGTGATAGCTGGCCCAATCGAACTTGGCGTCGCCGTCGATCGGAAATTTGAAGTCTTGCGCGGCCAGCGGGCCTGCAAACAAGGCCAAGGCCGCAGCCCCGGCGAAAAGCCTGGATTTCATTCTATCCTCCCTTAGCGCGCGTCTGTCGCGCGTCATATCTTTTCCGTTGGCGATACCATTGAATTGAAACCGCTTTGGACCCTTCCGTTATGGCACGCCCTTGGATTGAGTCAATCGCCAGAATGTAAGGCACGATTGGATTTCCCATATTTTGCGGGTGCAGCAATGCAGATGCAGCGCAAACAAGGGCAGGCTTAGCCTTTGACCGATCCCATGCAGCTGGTTATGGTCAGTCGAAATTCGAAACGCTTTGGCTTGGTGGAATGAACCTTAAAGAGCTTGCCCGAACGCTTGATCTGTCGCCCACCACGGTCAGCCGGGCGTTGGGGGGCTATCCCGAGGTCAATGCCGAAACCCGTGCCCGGGTGGTGGATGCAGCGCGTCGGCACAATTATCGCCCCAACACCCGCGCGATCCAACTGGCCACGGGCCGGTCAATGGCCGTGGGCCATGTTATCCCCATCGCCGCCCGGCACGAGATCGTGAACCCGATCTTCGCCGATTTCATCGCCGGCGCCGGCGAGACCTATTCGCGCGCTGGCTATGACATGGTGATGTCGGTGGTTCCTGACACGGACGAGGCGCGCACCTACCGCGAGTTGAAATCACGCGGCACAGTGGACGGGGTGATCGTGCATGGCCCCACTGCGAATGACCCACGCATTGCCTTGCTGACGGATATCGGCATCCCCTTCGTGGTGCATGGCCGCGCGACCGGGGCGGAATTGCCCTATCGCTGGATCGACGTGAACAACCGGCGCGCGTTCCAGCGGGCGACCGAATTCCTGATTGATCTTGGTCACCGCCGCATCGGGCTGATCAACGGGCTGGAGTTCATGGATTTCGCGATCCGCCGCCGCACGGGCTTTACCGCCGCCCTGATCGCGCGGGGATTGGTGCCCGACCCCGACCTCATGGCATCCGAGGAAATGACCGAATCCTCGGGCTACCGTGCGGTCCGGGCGATGCTGGATCTGCCCGACCCACCCACGGCCCTGATCGTGTCGTCGATGATTTCGGGTATCGGCGCACGGCGCGCGGCACAAGACCGCGGATTGATACTGGGCCGCGATCTTTCAGTGATCATCCATGATGACGAACTCAGCTACCTGAAAAACGGCGACACCGTGCCGATCTTCACCGCAACCCGGTCATCGGTGCGCGAGGCGGGGCGGCAGGCGGCGGAAATGCTGCTGCATCTGATCGCCACGCCCGACAGCCCTCCCGAACACCGTCTGTTGGAGGCGGAACTGATCATCGGCCAATCCACCGGCCCCCGGCACCCATAGGACCTGACATGCTTCCCACCCGCGCGACCTTTCCCGATGGCTTCCTGTTCGGGGCCGCCACGTCCAGCTATCAGATCGAGGGGCACCGGTTCGGCGGTGCAGGCCGCACCCATTGGGATGATTTTGCAGCCACCCCCGGCAATGTGGTGCGTGCTGAAAACGGCGCTTTGGCATGCGACCATTACCACCGCTATCAACAGGATTTCGACCTGCTGCGGGATGGCAATTTCGATGTCTACCGTTTTTCCACCTCGTGGGCGCGGGTCATGCCCGAGGGGCGCGGCGCGCCGAACGCCGAGGGCCTCGATTTTTATGACCGGTTGGTGGATGCGCTGCTGGAACGCGGGTTGAAACCTGCAGCGACGTTGTATCACTGGGAACTGCCCTCGCCCCTGGCCGATGCGGGTGGCTGGCGGAACCGCGATATTGCCGGTTGGTTCGCCGATTATGTCAGCGTGATCTGCGACAGGATCGGGGATCGGTTGTGGTCCGCGGCCCCGATCAACGAGCCGTGGTGCGTATCATGGCTGTCGCATTTTCTGGGCCATCACGCGCCCGGCCTGCGCGACATCCGCGCCACGGCCCGCGCGATGCATCACGTTTGTCTGGCACATGGCCGCGCCATTCAGGCAATGCGCGGGCTGGGAATGGGCAACCTTGGCGCGGTGTGCAACTTTGAATTTGCGGCACCGGCCGACAACACGCCCGAGGCCACAGCGGCGGCCGATCTCTATGATGGTTACTATAACCGCTGGTTCCTGTCGGGCATGTTTCACAAGACCTACCCTGCCAATGTGCTGGCAGGTCTTGGTCCGCATATGCCCGCAAACTGGCAGGATGATATGGAAACCATCGCCGCCCCGGTCGATTGGGTCGGCCTGAATTACTATACCCGCAAACTGATCGGCCCCGACACCGGCCCGTGGCCCGGCCACCACGAAGTGACCGGGCCGCTACCCAAAACCGAAATGGGATGGGAGATTTACCCCGAGGGGCTGGAGTTTTTCCTGAAACGGACCGCGGCGGAATACACCGGCAACCTGCCGCTTTACGTTACCGAAAACGGCATGGCAAACGATGATCACCTGACCGGTGGTGCCGTGAACGACCAGCCCCGCATCGACTATCTGGCAAGCCATCTGGCCTCGGTGCAGCGCGCCATTGCGGCGGGCGTCCCGGTCAAGGGTTATTACGCGTGGTCGCTGATGGACAATTACGAATGGTCGCTGGGCTATGCCAAACGCTTTGGCCTTGTGCATGTCGATTTCGAAACCTTGCAGCGCACCCCGAAAGCGTCCTATCACGCATTGGCGAAAGCTCTTGCCCGCTGATCCGAAAGGCCGATCATGTCTGACGCTCCTCTGCTTCTGGTCGCCGACATAGGTGGGACCAACACCCGCGTCGCACTGGCCGACGGGCGCGTGCTGCGACAGGATACGATCCGGCGCTACAAGAACGCCGAATATCCCGGCCTTGAATCCGTGCTTCGCAAGTATCTGAAGGATGCGGGCGCGCCCGACTGCAATGGCGCCTGCGTGGCCGCCGCTGGCCCGGTGCGCGACGGGGTGGCCACGCTGACCAATCTGGACTGGACGATTGACGCCGACTGCATCGCCCGCCCCAGCCGTGCCGAAACCGTGGCCGTGCTGAACGATCTGCAGGCGCAGGGCCATGCCATCGGATATATCGCGCCGCAAAATCTGGTGACCCTGATTGACGGCCCGCGCCGCGAAGGGGCTGCGTCCCTGGTCATTGGTGCCGGCACCGGCTTCAATTCGGCCCCGGTGCACGAGACGCCGTTCGGGCGCTATGTCGCCGCGTCGGAATGTGGACATGTCAACATGCCGGTGCGCAGCGATCTTGACCTGCGTCTGGCGCAGTTCGTGGAAACCGTCCACGGCTTTCCGGGGGTGGAAGATGTGGTCGCCGGGCGCGGGCTGGAGCGGCTTTACGCCTTTACCGCCGCCGAAGCCGGAACACCCGCCGAACTGTCCGCCGCCCAGATCATGCAGTCGATCGGCGAAGGCGACCCGCTGGCGCAGGAAACCGGGCGGCTTTACGCGCGCATTCTGGGGTCCGAGGTTGGCAATCTTGCGCTGATCCACCTGCCGTTCGGCGGGGTCTATCTGTGCGGTGGTGTGGCACGGGCCTTTACCGCGCATCTGCCACAGCTTGGCTTTGCCGAAGCGTTCCGCGACAAGGGCCGTTTTGCGGGTTTCATGGCGGGATTTTCGGTGCAGGTGATCGAGGATGATTACGCGGCCCTCACCGGCTGCGCCGCTTATCTGATGGGCACACTGCGCGGTTGAAAGTGGGCCGCCCGCCGGTGCGGGACGGCCCATGGTTCGCTCAGCCTGCCGCGATCACGGCGCGCCGGGTCATCACCCCCACCAGATGCGCGCGGTATTCGGCCGTTCCGTGCAGATCGGAAATCATGTCAGCGGAGGATGCTTTCAGCCCCTCAACCGCCTTGGCCGAGAAATCTTTCGATAGCGCGGCCTCAGCCTCGGCCCAGCGAAACACGCCGTTGTTCGACGCCCCGGTGACCGCCACGCGCACGCCGTCCGCGTATTTGGCAACAAACACCGCAACCAGGGCAAAGCGGCTGGCAGGCTGGTCGAATTTTACATAGGCGGCCTTTTGCGGGATCGGGAATTTGACTTCCGTGATGATCTCGCCGTCGTTCAATGCGGTTTCGAACATCCCCTGAAAGTAATCATCCGCCGCAATCGTGCGGGCGTTCGTGACGATCGTTGCGCCCGATGCCAAAGCCGCTGCCGGATAGCAGGCCGAGGGGTCGTTGTTGGCAAGACT
>JBGSRQ010000194.1:0-2102 GCA_041737515.1 Rhodobacterales bacterium
CTGGGTCTGGCCCTGAACGACGCCACTGTGGATGCATCGCCGCTGGTCATCTGGGAAGGCAGTCACCGGATCATGCGGGCGGCCCTTGTGGAGGCTTTGGGGCCCCATGATCCGGCGGACTGGGGCCGGGTCGATATCACCGATGCCTATATCTCTGCCCGGCGCGAAGTCTTTGCGCGCTGTCGGCGCGTCGCTGCACCAACCGGGGTTGGCGCGGGGACGCTGCTGCACCGGTTGACCGTGCATGGCGTGGCCCCCTGGGGTGCTGGCGCAAGAACGCCGGAACCGGGCCGGATCATCGCCTATTTCCGCCCGCAAATGACATCGGTCCTCAACTGGTTGATGCAGCCCTGAGCGGGCGGTCGTCGCGCCTTGGCGCCTACCCCGACTTGTGCGCAGCAAGACCGGCGGTCATGCCGGATGAGCGGGGGTTGCGAATGAAGTTGCCTTCGGCGAGGATATTTTCATCAAAATGAAACCACAGCGGGCCGGCCGGTTCAGCCCTTCTGGCGTGCCATCCTGCCGCCACGGCGTTTGGTCAGGCGGGGTTGGCGGTCGGGCAGTTCCGCCATGATCGCCGCGCGTTCCTGCGGTGTCATGCGTGACCAGCCCGCGATTTCATCAATGCTGCGCAGGCAGCCGACGCAAATCCGTTCATCGGGGTGGACGACGCACAATTTGACGCAGGGCGATTTCACCTCGTTGCGGCTCCAGACATCATCCATTGGTCGTTCCGTTTCGGATCATATGCGCCATGCGGTCAAGCGCGCCTTGCAGAATATAGCCTGCCGCGACGTGATCGATCACCTGTGAGCGACGTTTGCGCGACGTATCCGCCTCGATCAGTGCCCTTTCTGCCGCGACGGTCGACAAGCGTTCGTCCCAGAAGCCGATCGGCAGCGGCGTCATGCGGACAAGGTTGCGGGCAAAGGCGCGGGTCGACTGGGCACGGGGGCCCTCTGATCCGTCCATGTTGCGGGGCAGGCCAAGGATCAGGCCCTTGAGGTCACGGGCTTTGATCAGGGTGACAAGCTGGTTTGCATCCTCGGTGAATTTCGTGCGGCGGATCGTCAGAAGTGGCGTGGCGATGGACCGGAAGATATCCGACACCGCAACACCCACCGTCTTTTCGCCCAGATCAAGGCCCGCGATGGCACCGTGCGCGGGAAGGTTGGCCGCGAAATCCTCCATCGCATCAAAAGCACCGTTCATTCGGGCAGGCCCGCCGCGATTGCCGCATCGCGCAGAGTGGCAAGGTTGGCGTCCTGCCCGACAAAGCTGGCTTTCGCTTCGGCGTAGATTTCCGCGGCACGGGCGGTATTGCCAAGCACGCCATACGCCCGGATCAGTTGCGCCCATTTTTCGGGTGGGCCACCTTTGGTTGCCAGTTCGTCGTTCAGGTTTGAGACCATGTTTTCGATCATGGCGATGCGGTCTGCCTCGGACATTTGCGCTGCGGCTGCAACATCGGCGGCGCCGGGTCCTTTGATATCGGGCGGCAGGTTGTAGCGCACACCTGCCAGTTGCGCCAGCGTGCCGATCTGATCACGCAGGGGTGCAACCCATGGGTCGGCAGGGGCCGAGCTTTCCAGCAGGTTGCGCCAAAGGTTGAATGCAAGATCGGGCCGACCGATCTGGGCCAGCATCAGCCCGGTGTAATAGCGCGCCAGTCCGTTCGTGCCGTCCAGCTTCAGCGCGGCGGTCAGTTCTGCCTCGGCCTGGGGCGAGACATAGCCGTTGGTGGCCAGTATCATCAGTTCGGCGGCATTGGCATGATCGGCGGCGGTGGCCGTATCGCCCAACAGGGCGATCATCCGCGTCTGGGCGACATGAGCAGCGGCATAGTTGCCAAGACGCGCTTCGGTGCGGGCCAGCAGTTCCTGGCCCCGGATGTTGTCTGGATTGGCCTCCACCGTCGTGCGCAACTTTTCCAGCAAAGCCGCATCCTCGGGGCTTGGCACGGGGATCTGGGATGGGGTGCGCGCGGCCTCGACCACGGCCTGATCCGGGCGGGTTTCGCGCCGGGTTTCCGCTTCGGCCTTGCGCAGTTGCAGCGGCCTGTCGGCATATCCCGGTGCGCCAAGCCACCAGTAGCCGCCAAA
>JBGSRQ010000199.1:0-4408 GCA_041737515.1 Rhodobacterales bacterium
CGAGCCCGGCCCCCGCCAGCAACAAGAGCCAAGCCGCCGGATCGCGCGGTCGCAGGCTGACCACCCATGCGCCGATCACAAGACCCCCCAGTGCCACAAAAAGCTGGGTCCACAGCGCCACAGGCAGGTCGGCCAGCGGGCGGGTCCGCGCGGGCGTCAGATCAATCTGGCCGGGCACCCCCGCTTGTGTAAAGCCAAGCGTCACCTGCCGGCCTGCGATCAGGCCTGCAATCGCATCTTGCCTGGCGAAAAAGGCAACCATGCGGTCGTGGTCAGCAATCTGGTCGGGTTCGGCGGTAATATCCGTCGAGTCCAGCGTGATCTTGCGACCATCCGGTGCCGAGATATCGGTCAGCACCGCACCTTGCAACCTGGCGAGCGCGGGCAGATCAACCGCGCCGACCTCGATCGCCGTTCCCTTGGCGCGCAAGTCGAGCCCCAGCCAGGGCTGCGAGGCCGCAAGCGACACCCCCATTGCAGCCAGCGCCAGAAAAATCAGCACACAGCCCACAAAAATCAGACCAGGTGCAAAAGTTCGGCGCAACCGGCAAGCTCCTTATTCTGATCATTCCGGCGCGCGTCAGGCCCTATGCACGTTCCGGTTTAGCTACTGAACAACTTGGTTCGGGTGAACCCCCTGAACAGGGGGGAGACCGTGCCGGAGCAGATGCTAGAAGCGCAATCACCACATATATTTAACGGGGATTGAAATGTCGACACAACGTATTCTGCAACTCACCGCTTCGGTCGCAATAGTTAGCCTGTTTGCCGGATGTTCCGGCAATGGCAACGGCAATGCGGGCGGACCCGGACTGGTGGGTGGCAGCAGCGATTTTGAAACCGAATACGGCAAGGTTGAAAAGATCGCACCAACCAGCAACATGCCCACAAGCCT
Organism: Rhodobacterales bacterium; assembly: GCA_041737515.1. Classification (GTDB taxonomy): domain Bacteria; phylum Pseudomonadota; class Alphaproteobacteria; order Rhodobacterales; family Rhodobacteraceae; genus JBBQZP01. Next base: position 896 of record JBGSRQ010000199.1, read on the forward strand.
GAACGCAACTTATACCGGGCAGGTCAAACTTGGGGTGAATTCCGGCAAGTATCTGATCGACGGTGTTGACGCCAATAACGCTGAAATCCTTGGTGATGTGGAACTGAAGGTCAACTGGAAGGACGGGCAGACGAAAAACCCGTTTACCGGCAAAGCCACAAACTTTACCGCAACCGAAGCCGGAACGTCGAACACAATCGCACTTGATGGCGATCTGAACGTCAACACCGCCAAGCCAGGGTCGATTTCGCGCGTTGTGACACCGTCGCAGGTGATCGCGGGCCAGACAATTCCCGAGCTCAGAACCGGCGCATTTTCTGTCTTGATGGATGGCAAGCTGACCGACGGCACGAAAACCGGCGACGTGACCCTGCTTCTGGGCGGCAACTTCATGGGTTCGGGGGCCAAGTCCATGCTGGGGACGGCGTCGGGCGGTGTGAAGGATGTCAAATCCAAGAATCCGGCCATATTTGATGCCGGACTGGGCGGCGTGTTCTACGCGAACCGCTAGTCCCACATGAAGGGGGCGATCCGGTATTGCGCGGACCGCCCCTTTCAACCTCAGTCCGTTCAGGTGAAGGCCCGGTGATGCGGCACATCCTTTTTGCAGTCGTGTTGTGTCTGGTGCATGGTTTGTCGGCCGGACCCGCGCTTGCCTCGCCGCTGACGGACGCCGAGGCTGCGATAAACGCAGGCCGGCCGGAAATCGCGATTGCGCCATTGCAAGACATCCGCCCCGCCACCCCTGACGAGGAATTGCGCAGGCTTTGGGCCTTGGGAGTGGCGCTAAACCAACTTGGCCGCTTTGATGAGGCGATCGCGCCCCTGTCGCGTCTGGTGGCGCTGATGCCGCAGAATGGACAGGCCCGTATCGAACTTGCGGGCGCACTTCTCCGCACGGGCCAACCGGACCGTGCGCGCTATCAGCTGGAGCGTGCGCAGGCTGCAGGCCTTTCACCCGAACTGGGAACGCAGGTTCAATCGGTTCTTGACGGGCTGCAAAAGCCGCGGCTGTGGCAGGGCACGCTGCGCTTTGCGCTGATCCCCGAAAGCAATGCCGAACGCCGCACATCGGCGCAGACGGTCACGCTGAACGGGCTGGTGTTCGGGCTTTTGCCCTCGGCCCGCGCGCAGGCTGCCACCGGGGCGGAGCTGGGGTTCGGCCTTGCTGCCGTGCCGCACCTTTCTGATCAGTTGCGCCTGCGCATCGGCGGCGACGTGTTTGCGCGGCTGTTTGACAAGCACGCCAGCAATGATGTCACGGTCCGCCTGAATGCGGCGCTTTTGCGATTTGACCAGAACCGCCGCTTTACCGGGCTAGAGGTATTTGGCGCCCGCCGCTGGATCGCCGATCAGGCCTATACCGACACACGGGGTCTCAGCCTGCGCCATGCCCGGTTGATGGATTCCGTCACCCAGCTTTCGGGCGGTATTCTGGCAGAGCGTGTTGATTATACCGAGGCTGGCTTTGCCGCCAACCGGATCGCTGCGGATGTGCGCCTCGTCCGCATCGTCAATGCCCAGCTTGAACTGCGGGCGGGTCTGCGCGCCGAACGGCGCACAAGCCCGGTGTCACAGGTGGCGGGCAATGCGCAGGGATTTTCGCTTGGCGCTGAATATGCGTTTCAGGGCGGACTGCGGATCGGCCTTGATCTGAGCTATGACCAGAACCGATACAGTGGCGTCAACCCGCTATTTGGCATCCGGCGAACAGACAAGACCGTGACGGTCGAGGTGGAACTGACCAATCAGAACTGGTCGATCAGGGGTTTCGCCCCTGTCGTGACCTTCGGGGTCGAACAGCAACGTTCGACCATACCGCTGAACAGATACCGCAATGTAACTTCAAGCCTTGGATTCACCCGCAGCTTCTAGCGTCAGGTCCGGCGTCGGTGTCGCCCCATCCACAAGGCGCGCAAGGTAAACGGGCTTTCCCCGACTGATCCCGATCTGGAAAATGTGGCTGCGAAACTCCGATCAGCCGGGATAAGTGGATTTTCTTCCCAACAGGGGCATGATGTTGCGCGTGCGGACAAGGCCAGAACAATTCGACCGCGCCAATGCAACAGCCGGCCATTCAAGACCACGGTGGCGCTGGAAAAACAATTCTTGTCCGGCAGGGTCGGCCTGTTGCCGAGCGCAAGAAAGGGGACGATCCCGCCAACAGGCTGAGCGTCGGTTACCCGGCCATCGTGCGGGCGATCAGCCGGAGCAGTGCCTGCGACAATCCGCGTCCGGTATCGGATGCCGATCTGAAGCGGATGAACCGGATCGACGGCCTGCCCATGACGTTTCCCTACGCGGGCAGCCGGGAGCTGCGGGGGTGGGCGGAATTGTGCCGGGTCATCCCAAAGTGTCGGATGGCTGAAACGTTCTTGCTGCATGACGGCTCACGGCGACGTTGTTCAGAACGTGCTATCGGCCCTTCAGATCAGCCGGCAATAGCGCCTCCGGCAGGTTCTGAAACGCGACCGGGCGCAGCCACCGGCGGATCGACAGGGTGCCGACCGAGGTTGCGCCAAAGTTGGTGCTGGCAGGATACGGCCCGCCGTGAACCTGCGCCTCGCCGACCTCGACCCCGGTTGGAAAGCCATTCGCCACGATCCGACCCGCCTTGCGTTCCAACACCGGGACCAGCGTTCCCGCCTGCGCGTGATCGTCAGCATCAAAATGAAGGGTGCAGGTCAACTGCCCTTCAAGACCCGACGCCACGGCAAGCATCTGGGCCCCGTCGCGAACACGCACGATCAGCCCAAGCGGGCCGAACACTTCATGGTGCAGCGCCGGTTTGGAAAGCCAGTCCGTGCCCGAAACCTGCATCAGCGCCGGGGTGGCCTGCCGCGCCGCGCACTCGGTGACAACAAGCGCCTCAACACCGGGTGTGGCCGCCATCTTATCGCGTCCGGCAATGTATGCGGCGGCGATGCCGTTGGTCAGCATGGTCTGCGCGGGCACAAGAGCCAGCGCGGATTCTGCCGCAGCGATGAACGCATCCGCCCCATTCCCATCGGGCAGCACCAGAACGCCCGGATTGGTGCAGAACTGTCCCGCACCCAGTGTGAGTGAGGCCGCCCAGCCCTGCGCGATCGCTTCACCTCGCGCGCCAAGGGCGTGGGGCAGAACGAACATCGGGTTGACCGAACCCAATTCGCCGAAGAACGGAATCGGATCTGGCCGCGCAGCGCACAGGTTGAACAACGCACGTCCCCCCGCCAGACTGCCGGTAAACCCGACCGCGCGGATCAGCGGATGTTGCACCAGGGCTTCGGCAAAGGCATGTTGATCCCCCTGGATCAGGCTGAAGACGCCGGGCGGCAGGTCCATCTCAGCCACAGCCGCAGCAATGGCGGCGGCAACGATTTCGCCGGTGCCCGGATGCGCCGGATGGCCCTTGACCACAACCGGGCAGCCCGCCGCCAGCGCCGAAGCGGTGTCGCCCCCGGCGGTGGAAAATGCCAACGGAAAGTTCGATGCGCCGAACACTGCAACCGGGCCGACAGGGCGTTGGATCAT
>JBGSRQ010000212.1:0-2006 GCA_041737515.1 Rhodobacterales bacterium
GGCGGCGGGACTTTACGGAGTGGCGCTGTTCTTCATCGCGTTGAACCGGATGGCAGACGGGCTTGATGGTACGGTCGCGCGGCTGACCACCCCCACCGACCGGGGGGCGTTTCTGGATGTGGCGCTGGATTTCGTGTTTTATGCACTGGTGCCCCTTGGCTTTGCCTTTGCCGCGCCGCAGAACGCCCTGCCCGCCGCCGTGCTGATCACCGCTTTTGTCGGCACCGGATCGTCTTTTCTGGCCTTTGCCACCATTGCCGAGCGGCGCGGATTGCACACTGCCGAATACCCGGCAAAGGGGATTTACTATCTTGGTGGGTTGACCGAAGGGTTCGAGACGATTGCTGTTTTCGCCCTGATGTGCCTTGTTCCCGCATGGTTCCCGACGCTCGCCTATTCCTTCGCCGGGCTGTGCGCCCTGACCACGCTTTTACGCCTTTACATGGGCTGGCAAACGTTTGCCCCCACCCTTTCCCGCCCCTGACAAAACGGAGATTTCATGCGCCTGATCGCAGCCCTCGCCCTAGGCCTTGCCGCGGCCCTGCCCGCCCATTCCGAAACCTGGGGTGAAACCCTTGCATTGGCCAAAGGCCAGACCGTCTATTGGAACGCGTGGGGTGGCGATGCGCGCACCAATGCCTATATCGAATGGGTGGGCCAGCAGACCGAGGCGCGCTACGGCGTCAAGGTCGCGCAGGTCAAGCTGACCGACACAGCCGAAGCTGTGACCCGCGTGATCGCCGAAAAGGCCGCCGGCCAAGACAGCGGCGGGTCGGTCGACATGATCTGGATCAACGGCGCGAATTTCCTGTCGATGAAGGAACAGGGGCTGTTGCACGGACCGTTCGTGGCCGACCTGCCGAATGCGAAATACCTGGACCTTTCGCCCGGTTCGGCAGCCTCGGTCGACTTCACGGTGCCGGTTGAAGGGTATGAAGTGCCGTGGCGGCTGGCGAAGTTCGTCTTTACCTATGACAGCGCGCGGGTTGCAGAACCGCCGCGCTCCATGGCGGCGCTGCTCGATTGGTCGATTGCGCATCCGGGGCGATTCACCCATCCAGCGGTCGCCAATTTCATGGGGGCAACGTTCCTGAAACAGGCGATGATCGAACTTGCGCCTGATGCGTCGGTCTTGCAGCAGCCCGTAACCGAAGCCGCGTTCGACAGGACCACCGCCCCGCTGTGGGATTGGTATGATGCGTTGCGCCCGACGATGTGGCGCGGCGGCGAGACCTTTCCCGAAAACCAGTCGGTCCAACAACAGATGCTGAACGATGGCGAGGTTGACATGGCGATGTCCTTCGACCCCGCCAGCGCCGCCGCCGCGATTGACGCGGGCCTGTTGCCCGAAACGGCGCGGGTCTTCGTGCCCGATGTCGGCAGCATCGGGAATATCAGTTTTGTCGCCATTCCCTACAATGCGGCCAACCGGGCGGGGGCGATGGTGGTTGCCGATTTCCTGATCAGCCCCGAGGCTCAGGCGCATCAGCAGGATATCACCGTGCTGGGCAGCTACGCCGTACTTGATCCGGCAAAGCTGAACGCAGAGCAGAAGGCCGCCTTTGCCGCCCTGCCGACCTCGCCCGCTTTGCCCGACAACACCGAACTCGGCGCAACCCTGCTGGAACCGCACGCGTCATGGATGACCCGCCTGACCGAGGAATGGGCAAAGCGTTACACGCGGTGACATCGCCTGCCGCCTTCTCACGCCCGGTCTTGCCGGGGCGAAGATTGCGTCTGTTCGTGCTGGTGGTGGTTCTTGCGGGGATCATTCTGCCCGTCGCGGCCGGATTGTGGGAGACGGGGATTGCCGCGTTCGGGCTGTTGCCCGCCATCGGTGCGGATCATCTTTCGCTGGAACCCTCGCGCAAGCTTGCGACCCTGCCGGGCTTTGGCACAAGCCTGCGACTGACGCTTTGGACCGGGTTTGCGGCCACCGCGGTATCGGTGACGCTGGCGCTGTGCGTCGCTGCGGCACTACAAACCCGCGCGCAGCGGCTTGGCCG
>JBGSRQ010000224.1:0-13797 GCA_041737515.1 Rhodobacterales bacterium
CCGGCGTGCGGCAGGCTCAGTGTCGCCGCCTGCCCACCACCGGGCACCAGCAGGACCACAAGGCCCGCAAAGGCCACTCCCGCCCCCGCCCAGCGCAGAATAGGCACCACCACGCGCAAGATCACCGCCCCGCCAAACATGGTTACCTGCACCATCGCAAAAAGGATAAGCGCGCCGACGCCCGTATCAATGCCGACATAAGCCAGCGAAAACCCGACCAGATAGATCAAAAGCCCGGTTACCCCGGCCACGCGTCCTGCCCCCCCGGGCCAGACATCGCCGCCCCGCAGCACGCGCCTCACCAGAACCAGCGCGGCCAAGGACGCAGCACCCGCCCCCAGTCGCACAAGGCCGAACACCAGCGGATCAATCGCGCCACTACCAACGGCCATCCGGCCCAACACCGAATTCGCCGCAAAAGCGATCATAGCCACACATGCCAAAAGGAATACCCGCATCGCCGCACTCAACCCGGTGTGACCATTTCACACAATGAAAAACCGTGTTTCACGGCATCACTTGCGCGGAACCGGCGTGACATGAAGCCTTCTGAACCGTCAATTCCCGCGCTTTCATTTTGACACAAGTATCCGCGCCGCAGGCCTCCCGATCCCGCAGCGCGTCAGCGATGCGGGTGAGATGAAGGGCTTGCGCGCGGCGCGCGCTCCTTCAAATTGAAAAAGGGCGCCCGAGGGCGCCCTTTCATGCAATATCCGGCAGGATTACATCATTCCGTCCATGCCGCCCATGCCGCCCATGCCGCCACCGCCCATGCCGCCACCGGACTTGGGCTCCGGACGATCAGCGATCATCGCTTCGGTGGTGATCAGAAGCGACGCGACCGAGGCCGCATCTTCCAGTGCGGTGCGCACAACCTTGGCCGGGTCAATGACACCGAACTTGAACATGTCGCCATATTCTTCGGTCTGCGCGTTGAAGCCGAACTTCAGATCGCTCGATTCGCGGATCTTGCCCGCAACAACCGAACCGTCCACACCGGCGTTCTCCGCGATCTGACGCAGCGGCGCTTCCAGTGCTTTGCGCACGATGGCGATGCCTGCATCCTGGTCCGAGTTCGCACCCTTCAGCCCGGTCAACGACTTGCCCGCCTGGATCAGAGCGACGCCGCCGCCCACAACGATACCTTCCTGAACGGCCGCACGGGTCGCATTCAGTGCATCGTCCACCCGGTCCTTGCGCTCTTTCACTTCGACTTCGGTCATGCCGCCAACCCGGATCACGGCAACACCGCCAGCCAGTTTGGCCACACGTTCCTGCAGCTTTTCCTTGTCGTAGTCGCTGGTCGTTTCCTCGATCTGCGCACGGATCTGGCTGACCCTTGCTGCGATCTCGGCCTTGTCACCGGCACCGTCGACGATGGTTGTATTGTCCTTGGTGATGGTGACTTTCTTGGCTCGGCCCAGCATGTCGATGGTGACATTCTCAAGCTTCATGCCCAGATCGTCGGAAATCACCTGACCACCGGTCAGAATTGCCAGATCCTGCAGCATCGCCTTGCGACGATCGCCGAACCCCGGAGCCTTGACGGCCGCGATTTTCAGGCCGCCGCGCAGCTTGTTGACGACCAGCGTGGCCAAAGCCTCGCCTTCGACATCTTCCGAGATGATGATCAGCGGCTTCTGGCTTTGGATCACGGCTTCCAGCAGCGGCACCATCGGCTGAAGGCTCGACAGCTTTTTCTCGTGCAGAAGGATCAGCGCGTCTTCCAGATCGGCAACCATCTTGTCGGGGTTGGTCACGAAATAGGGCGACAGATATCCACGGTCAAACTGCATGCCTTCGACGACTTCGGTTTCCGTTTCCAGACCCTTGTTTTCCTCGACGGTGATCACACCCTCGTTGCCGACTTTCTGCATCGCGTCGGCAATCTGACGACCGATTTCAGCTTCGCCGTTTGCGGAAATGGTGCCGACCTGTGCGACTTCGGCGCTGTCCGAAACCGGGCGGGCCGCTGCCTTGATCGCAGCGACGACTTTCGATGTCGCCATGTCGATCCCGCGCTTGAGGTCCATCGGGTTCATGCCCGCGGCCACGGCCTTGAGGCCTTCCTTGATGATCGCCTGCGCCAGAACGGTCGCAGTGGTCGTGCCGTCACCGGCTTCGTCATTGGTGCGGGAAGCGACTTCCTTCACCATCTGCGCGCCCATGTTTTCGAACTTGTCGGCCAGTTCGATCTCTTTGGCGACGGTCACGCCGTCCTTGGTGATGCGGGGCGAACCGAACGATTTGTCGATCACCACGTTGCGGCCTTTGGGGCCCAAGGTCACCTTCACGGCGTCGGCGAGGATGTTTACGCCACGCAACATGCGGTCGCGGGCATCCGTGTCAAATCTGACGTCCTTAGCAGCCATTTTGCTTGCTCCAGTTTGTCTTGAATTTCAATGAGGTAGAAGGTCTGACGGTTCAGTGCGTCAGCGTATTCAGGCCATGATGCCCAGAATATCGCTTTCCTTCATGATCAGCAGATCTTCGCCATCCAGCTTGATCTCGGTGCCGGACCATTTGCCGAACAGGATGCGGTCACCAGCCTTGACCGACGGCGCGATAAGCTCGCCCGAGTCCTTGCGTGCGCCTTCACCAACCGAGATGATCTCGCCTTCGGCCGGCTTTTCTTTTGCGGTATCGGGGATGATCAGACCACCCTTGGTCTTGTCTTCGCCTTCGATGCGGCGGACCAATACGCGGTCATGCAGCGGTTTGAATGCCATCTGAGAACACTCCCTAGGTTCCAGGTTAAAGTTCAATTGTCACTCACACCGGGTGAGTGCCAACAATCGCTACTTAGGCACCATCGCCCCCCGAGTCAACGCCCGGCTTCGTCAAATTCTCATGACAAGGGGGCAGTGTTCGCCGCCGATTGTGATCGCAATGGCCTTGGCCGCGCCGCAATCACATGCGACGATCCGAAAGCCCGCACCAACGCCCGAGGTTCCATGTTCCGCCGCACCCTGACCTCCGTGATCGCAACCCTGCTGCTGGCTGCACCGGCGTTATCCGAATGCACCGGCCAGAACCTTCTGGCGACCCTGCCGGCTGACCGGCGCGCCGATGTTGATGCCGCTACCGATGCGCAACCTTTCGCTCAGGGCAACCTCTGGCAGACTACCAAAGACGGCGCCACTGTCACGATTGTCGGCACCTACCACCTTGACGACCCCCGCCACGCCGAAACGATCGTAAAGCTGGACGCCCGCATCAGTGCCGCACGCATGGTTCTGGTCGAGGCCGGGCCGGACGAGGAACAGGCGCTGAAATCCGCGCTGGCCAAGGACCCTTCGTTGTTGTTTCTGCCCGACGGCCCCAGCTTGCTGCAACGCCTGCCCAAGGCCGATTGGGAGGATCTGTCAGCCGCCATGCAGGCGCGCGGGATCCCGTCGATCATGGCCGCCAAGATGCAGCCGTGGTATGTATCCATGATGCTTGGCATTCCGCCTTGCGCCATTGCCGGCCTGACAGAGGCGAACGGGCTGGACAAGCAGATCATGGACGTGGCCGCCGAATCGGGCATTCCAATAAAGGCGCTGGAACCCTTTGACACCGTATTCGGCATCTTCAATTCCATGACGATGGACCAGCAGATCGCGATGATCCGCCCCTCGTTGATGATGGAGCCGCAGGCGGCCGACATGGCGATCACTCTGGCCGATGCCTATTTCGCCCAAGACAGCCGCCGGATGTGGGAATACAGCCGCATCCTGTCGCATGATTTTCCCGGCTATACGGTCGCTCAGGCCGAAGCCGAATTCGCCTTGTTCGAAAAGGCGCTGGCTACAGACCGCAACGAACGCTGGATCCCGGTGATCGAGGCGGCGGCCAAAGACGGCCCGATCTTCATTGCGTTCGGCGCGCTGCATCTTTCGGGCAAGAAGGGCGTGCTGAACCTGCTGCAGGAGGCCGGATGGACGGTTGAGCGTCTGCCGCTGTAGCCGCAATCGGGCATCGAAGCCGGCGAGGCTGACCGCACCTGCGTGACAACCCCGCACACCTTGCCTATAAGCGCGGCAAATCACCCAACTATGGATGCCCCCATGACCCTCGTATTCGGCCACAAGGCCCCCGATACCGATGCCACGCTGTCGCCGATCATCTGGTCGTGGTTCCTGTCGAATGTTCAAGATACCCCCGCCACCCCCTGCCTGCTGGGCGAGCCGAACACCGAGGCCGCGTTTCTGCTGAAACACTGGGGTTTTGCGCAACCCAGGATCATCGCGGATGTGTCCGCCTCCGATACCGTGGTGATCGTCGATACCAACAACCCCGCCGAATTGCCGCCCTCGATCAACGATGCCGATATCGTGGCGATCATCGACCATCACATGCTGGTCGGCGGCATCAAGACCCGCGCGCCGATCGACATCACCATCCGCCCGCTGGCCTGCACAGCGACCGTGATGCACGACCTGATGGGCACCGCGCTCAACCGCGCCCCGCGCGAGATCAAGGGCGCAATGCTGTCGTGCATCCTGTCGGACACGCTCGAATTCCGCAGCCCAACCACGACACCCCATGACCGCGCCGTGGCCGAACGGCTGGCGCAGGAACTGCGCATCGACATTCCCGCCTTCGCTGCCGAGATGTTCGCGGCCAAGTCGGATGTATCGGCGTTTTCAGACGCTGCCCTGCTGCGAATGGACAGCAAGGAATACGAGGTTGCGGGCAAGCAGTTGCGCGTATCGGTTCTGGAAACCACGGCGCCGCAGGTTCTTCTGGACCGCAAGGCCGCACTTATGGCCGCCATGCCCGGCGTGGCCGCCGAAGACGGTGCCGATCAGGTGCTGTTGTTCATCGTCGACATCCTGAACGAACAGGCGACTTTGCTGGTGCCCAACGATCTGGTGAAATCTTTGGCCGAGGCGTCGTTTGGCGCAAAGGTAACGGGTGACAGCGTGCTCCTTCCCGGCATCATGAGCCGCAAGAAACAGATCATCCCGGCGCTGAAGCTTTAAGCGATCAAAGCTGTGGACAGGTTGCGCAACGGCAATTTGCGCAACTCTGCGCGCCCTGCAGGAACAAAAAAGGTTTCGCAATGACACGGATCATCGGCGCTTTGTCCGAAGTATCGAACCGTTATTCGGCGGTGTTCTGCGACCTTTGGGGATGCCTGCATGATGGCAAGACCCCCTTCCCCGCCGCTGTCGCGGCACTTCAATCCTTTCGCGCCAAGGGCGGAACGGTGGTGCTGGTGACCAACTCTCCACGCCCCAAGCCCAGCGTCATGGCCCAGCTTGATGGTATCGGCGTGCCCAGGAATTGCTATGACGAGGTGGCGTCGTCTGGCGATGCCGCGCAATACGGGCTGATCACTGGGGCGGTAGGGCGGCGCGTCCATCACATCGGCCCATCCCGGGACGATGAGTTCTTCAACACGTTCTCCGATGACCTTGTGGCCGATCAAAGATCCCAAGCCGCCATCACCCGCGTGCCTCTGGATCAGGCCGAGGGGCTGGTTGTGACCGGCCCGTTCGACGATGCGAAGGACAAACCCGAGGATTACCGCGCAACCTTTCTTTACGCCAAAACCAGGGGCCTGAAGCTGCTGTGCGCGAACCCCGACATCACCGTGCATTTCGGCGATCAGCTTTTGTATTGCGCGGGCGCTTTGGCGCAGCTTTACGAAGAAATGGGCGGGATCAGCCTTTATTTCGGCAAGCCCCATCCCCCGATATATGATCTTGCCCGACGCCGCCTTGCCGCCCTGAAAGACCGCGTGCCCGACGACGAGATCTTGTGCATCGGCGACGGCATCGCGACCGACGTGCAGGGCGGCATGAGCGAAGGGCTGGATACGCTGTTCATCACCTCGGGCCTTGCGCGCGATGCGTTCGGGGCTGATCTGATGAACCCCGACAAGGGTCTGCTGGACGCTTGGCTGGCAGACCGGCAAACCGATTCAACCTTCACCATCGGCGCACTGCGCTGACCGTGCCGCAAGATTGTTGCTTTTTATCACCTCCAGAAGACGATAAATTACGCAACGGATTGCGCGCTGCCCCGTCTTCGCGTAGCTTTTGCCAATCTCTTGGCACAGGAATCGCAGGATGCTCGACAACATGCCCCCCGGCACGATCTGCATCGAAGACCTTGAAATCGGCATGGTGCGATCCCTCCAAAAGGTCGTGACCGATCGCGACATCTCGCTTTTTGCCGAGGTTTCGACCGACCACAACCCGGTCCACCTTGATGATGGTTATGCCCGTGATACGATCTTTCAGGGCCGCATCGCTCATGGCATGCTGACTGCCAGCCTTATCTCCGCGGTGATCGGCGAACAACTTCCGGGGCATGGAACGGTATATCTGGGCCAAAGCCTGAAATTTCTGGCCCCGGTGCGCCCTGGCGATCTGGTCCGCGCCGAGGTGAAAGTGACCGCGATTGATCACGCGCGCCGCCGGGTCACCCTTGAAACCCACTGCGCGGTGGGCGATACCGTGGTTCTGAAGGGTGAAGCGCTGGTTCTTGCGCCCAGCCGCAAATTCGACTGACGGGCTGCCCCCGTCGCACGGGGTGGGATGCAGATTTACCAGCATTGGCAAGGGCTTCCAGTGGATGCGCGCGGCGCGTCGGTGGCACTTGGCAACTTTGATGGCGTGCATCAGGGCCACCGCTCCGTCGTTGACCTCGCGCGCAGGCATGGCCCGTTGGGCGTCATCACGTTCGAGCCGCACCCGCGCGAATACTTCGCACCCCATTCCCCGCCCTTCCGCCTGATGAACGCCGAAGCCCGCGCAAATCGGTTGGCCAAACTGGGGGTGGAACGGCTGTTCGCGCTGCCCTTTGATGCAATCATGGCGGCCTTCACGCCGCAGGCCTTTGCGGCGGACGTTCTGGCGCAGGGGCTTGGCGTGGCACACGTGGTCGTGGGCGAGGATTTCTGTTTCGGCAAAGCCCGCGCTGGCACCGCACGCGACCTGCAAACTCTTGGCGCAGAACACGGATTTGAGGTGACGATCGCCGAGATCATCCGCGAAGGCGGTCAGGATATCTCGTCCACCGCGATCCGGGCGGCACTGACGGCGGGCCAACCCCGTGCGGCACAGGCGATGCTGGGCCATTGGCACCGGATCGAGGGCGAGGTTTTGCACGGCGAAAAACGCGGGCGTGAACTCGGCTATCCCACGGCAAACATGTCGGTTGCGGGGCTTCACTTGCCCCGGCTTGGCGTCTATGCGGTCAATGTCGATGTGCTGACCGGGCAGCACAAGGGGCAATATGACGGTGCCGCCAGCCTTGGCGTGCGCCCGATGTTTGGTGAAAACCAGCCCAACCTTGAAACCTTTCTCTTTGATTTTACGGGTGATCTTTACGGGGAACACCTGTCTGTCGCGCTGATCGAATTTCTGCGACCCGAGCTGAAATTCGACGGCCTGCCCGCCTTGATCACCCAGATGGAGGCCGATTGCAAACAGGCGCGGGGCATCCTGAATGACCTCTGAGCTACGTCCGAAATTCTGGGAAACCGTGCCCATGGCAGCGATGACCGGCGCGGAATGGGAAGCGCTGTGCGATGGCTGCGGCAAATGTTGCCTGAACAAGATCGAGTTTGAAGACGACGGCGAAGTGGCATTTACCAATCTTGCCTGCCGTTTGCTCGACGGGCAGACCTGCCAATGTTCGAACTATGAAAACCGCCGCGATTTCGTGCCCGATTGTGTGCAGCTTTCCCCCGAACGCCTTCCCGAAATTGCCTACTGGATTCCGCGCACCTGCGCCTACCGCCTTCTTTACGAAGGCAAAAAGCTGCACGACTGGCATTACCTCATTTCCGGCAGCCGTCAGACGATCCACGATGCAGGCGTTTCGGTGCAGGGCTGGACGGTGCCGGAAAACACGGTGTCCGAGGACGATTGGGAAGACCACATAATCGAGGAGAAACCCTGATGTTCTTTGCCTCTGACAACGCATCGGGTGTTGCGCCGCAGGTTCTGGCCGCGCTGGCCCGTGCCAATGACGGCTATTCCAAATCCTACGGGGCTGACACGATCATGAACGGCGTGCGCGCCCGCATCCGCGAGATATTCGAGGCGCCCGAGGCGGCTGTTTATCTGGTGGGCACGGGAACCGCGGCCAATTCCCTTGCTTTGGCAATCGGTTGCCCGCCGTGGGGGGCCGTGTTCTGCCACCGCCACGCCCATGTCGAGGCCGATGAATGTGGCGCGCCCGAATTCTTTACAGGTGGCGCAAAACTCGTTCTGGTTGACGGTGCGCATGGCAAGATGACGCCCGACACGTTGCAAGCAGCCCTCGCCCGCACCGGGCGCGGCGGCGTTCATTCGGTGCAGCGCGGCATGCTGACGCTGACCAACGTGACCGAGGCGGGCACGGTTTATTCGCCCGCTGAAGTGGCCGCTCTGGCGGCCCTCGCCCATGCCGATGGTCTGCCGGTGCATCTGGACGGCGCGCGCTTTTCCAACGCGCTGGTTGCGGGCAACGCAAGCCCGGCCGATGTGACATGGCGCGCGGGCGTCGATATCCTGTCATTCGGCGGCACGAAAAACGGGCTTCTGGGCGTGGAAGCGGTGGTCATTTTCGACCCCGCGAAGGCGTGGGAATTCGAGTTGCGGCGCAAGCGCGCGGGGCATCTTTTCTCGAAGCACCGGTTCCTTTCTGCGCAGATGGAGGCGTATCTGGCGGATGACCTGTGGCTGACACTTGCGCGCCAGGCGAACCGGGCGGCTGCGCGCTTGTCGGCGGGGATCGCGCAGGTTCCAGGCGGCACGCTGACCCATCCGACACAGGCGAACATGGTCTTTGCAGGTTTTCCCCGTGCCCTGCACCGCAAGGCGCAAGATGCTGGTGCCTCTTACTATTTCTGGCCCTTTGACCAGACGCTGGACGGCCCTGACGATGAGGTTTTGACCGCGCGCCTTGTCGCATCATGGTCCACGTCCGACGCTGATGTGGATGGGTTCTTGCGGCTTCTGGCCTAGGTTACAACCGCCCGCCCAGATGCGCGTCCAGATCGTCAAGCCGGTCCTGGCCCCAGAACATCTCGTCGCCCACGATGTAGAAGGGCACGCCAAAGACACCGCGCGCCACTGCCTCTTCAAGGTTGGCGACATAGGTTTCAGCAGCGGCAAGCATGAAGCGGTCGTTGATCGCGGGGTCAAAGCCGTGTGCGGCGAGCACCTCGCGCACCACCTCCTCGTCTGCGATATTGCGCCCCTCGGCCCAGACGGCGCGGGGGAACGCCTGCACCAGACCCGGCAGATCACCACCACCCGCCTTGATCGCCGCGATGATCGCATAGGATGCGGGCGCCGGAGCCACCGGGAAATGGGCGGGCTTCAGGTCCAGCTTGACCCCCGCCTTTACGGCTGCACGGCGTAGTTCCTGCAAGCGGTAAGCTTGCCGCGCCGGGTGGCGGTCTTTCAACTGTTGCCCGCCGGTGCGCACAAAAAGGGCGGGCCCATCCAAAGGTTTGTAGGCAACCTCGGCCCCATGCCGTGCGGCAATATCTTCCAACCGTGCGCCTGACAGATAGGTGAAGGGTGACATCGGGGTAAAAAAGTAATCAATCCGGGTCATTCGACCCTCCTTTGCAGCGGCGACGGTTTCCAAGACCCTAGTCGGGTGGTAAGCGATGTCAACGTCACGAATCCTTCATTTGCCCAGCGCGAGGATCCCCTTAAATGGCCGCCATTACCGAGCCGAAGCTGATTTCGGGCAATGCGAACATGTCGCTTGCCAAGGCCATCGCGCGGCGCATGTCGATGCACAGGGGGATGTCGGTCAATCTGGTGGATGCGCGGGTTGAACGGTTCAACGATCAGGAAATTTTCGTTGAAGTGTATGAAAACGTGCGCGGCGAGGATATGTATATCATCCAGCCCACATCGAACCCCGCCAACGATAACCTGATGGAATTGCTGATTATTGCCGACGCGCTGCGGCGGTCGTCCGCGACGCGGATTTCGGCCGTGATCCCGTATTTCGGTTATGCACGGCAAGATCGGCGTTCCAAGGCCCGCACGCCGATTTCGGCAAAACTGGTGGCGAACCTGATCACCGAGGCGGGCATTGACCGCGTTCTGACGTTGGATCTGCACGCGGCACAAATTCAGGGGTTCTTCGACATTCCGGTGGACAACCTTTATTCCGCGCCAATTTTCGCGCTGGATATCGAACATCATTTTCGCGGCAAGCTGGACAATGTGATGATCGTGTCGCCCGATGTCGGCGGGGTTGCGCGGGCGCGCGAGATTGCCAAGCGGATCAATGCGCCTCTGGCGATTGTCGACAAGCGCCGTGAAAAGGCAGGCGAAGTCGCTGAAATGACCGTGATCGGCAATGTCGAAGGCAAGACCTGCATCATCGTCGATGACATCTGCGACACGGCCGGAACGCTTTGCAAAGCAGCACAGGTGCTGGTCGAAAACGGCGCGAGCGAGGTTCACAGCTATATCACCCACGGCGTTCTGTCCGGACCGGCGGTTGAACGGATAGAGGCTTCGGTGATGAAAACGCTCGTCATCACGGATTCCATCGAACCCAACGCCGCAACCCGCGCGGCCAAGAACATTCGGATCGTCCCGACGGCACCGATGTTCGCGCAGGCCATCCTCAACATCTGGAACGGGACATCGGTATCGTCGCTGTTCGAGACCGAGACATTGGTGCCGATTTACGAAGGCATGTATCAGCGCGGCTAGACGCCTGACCTGCCCTTTCGATATCTTCGTGCTTTGAGGTTGAATTGGGCACGGACTGACCGAACCAAAAGCCTCGGTTCCAAGGTCAGTACAGATCCCATTGTTCATCATCGCGCGTGGGACCAATCGCCGTCCAGTCTGCACGAACCCGCGCGACGCGCGTATCGCCCCAGGTTCGGAAAACCAGATGAAAACCATCGACGGTGATGTTTTCGGCCTGCAAATCAGCGCGTGAGTTGGTTTTCTTGTCCATATCCCACATCGACATTCCAACCAGAACGGCAGGAATATCGGTAAAGCGTTCTGCAAACTTGACGATGTGGCGACTTTCGCGCGGGCCCTGCCCTGTCCACATGACACCGCCGTCTGCGAAATCGGAAAACAGGACCCGGCTGCCCTGATCCACCCCGACGCTTCCTGCTGCGATGCGCTTCATTTTCCGTGCCTTGGCCATCCCACCACGTTAGGCGCTAATTCCGTCAAAATCAGGTTAATAAAATGGAAAAGCCCCGTTGAACGGGGCTTTATCCACCATTTCCACAAGAAAATCGCGGCAGCGGCTCAATGTCCGGTTGCGGCCCGGGTCGCGATCACGTCCTGAACCATCTTTTCCGCCATATCACGGTCTTCGGGCAAAGCTGCGGCAGCAAGCGAACGCGCCTCGGCCAGAAGTTCGTCATAGATGGTGCCGGTCATTTCTTCGATCGGAACCGCGCGTTCAGCCAGAACCGAAACCGCCGATCCGGTGATTTCGGCAAAACCGCCCGTCACGGTATAGGACTGCGTGCCGCTGGCCGACACCACGCGCAGAATGCCCGGGCGCAGGGTGGTGATGGTGGGGGCGTGCCCCTCCATCGCCGTCAGGTCGCCATCGGCACCGGGGATCTGCACCTCGGTCGCGGCAAGCGAGGCGAGCCTGCGCTCGGGGCTGACCAGATCGAATTGCAGAGTCATATCGCCCCCTTACGCCGCAGCCGCAGCCAGACGCTGCGCCTTGGCTTTCACTTCGTCGATGTCGCCGACCATGTAGAAGGCGGCTTCCGGCAGGTGGTCATATTCGCCGGCCACAACCGCCTTGAAGGACGCGATCGTTTTTTCCAGCGGCACCTGAACGCCGTCTGACCCGGTAAAGACCTTGGCCACGTCGAACGGCTGGCTGAGGAAACGCTGGATTTTCCGGGCGCGGGCCACGGTCAGCTTGTCCTCTTCCGACAGTTCGTCCATGCCCAGAATGGCGATGATGTCCTGCAGCGATTTGTAGCGCTGCAAAATACCCTGCACCGAACGGGCGACATTGTAATGCTCCTCGCCCACGATCAGCGGGTCCATCAGACGGGAGGTCGAGTCGAGCGGGTCAACCGCCGGGTAGATGCCAAGCTCCGAAATCGCACGCGAAAGGTTCGTTGTGGCATCAAGGTGCGCAAACGATGTTGCGGGCGCAGGGTCGGTCAAGTCATCGGCAGGCACATAGATCGCCTGCACTGAAGTGATCGAACCGGCCTTGGTCGAGGTGATGCGTTCCTGCAGGGCACCCATGTCGGTCGCCAGAGTCGGTTGATAGCCCACCGCCGACGGGATACGGCCCAGCAAAGCCGACACTTCCGAACCCGCTTGGGTAAAGCGGAAGATGTTGTCGACAAAGAACAGAACGTCCGTCCCCGACTGGTCGCGGAACTGTTCGGCCAGCGTCAGGCCGGTGAGGGCGACGCGCATCCGCGCTCCCGGCGGTTCGTTCATCTGACCGTAAACCAGCGCCACTTTCGACTCCGCCAGATTGTCGATCTTGATAACGCCGGATTCCATCATCTCGTGATACAGGTCGTTGCCTTCACGCGTCCGCTCGCCAACTCCGGCAAACACCGAGTAACCCGAGTGCACTTTGGCGATGTTGTTGATCAGTTCCATGATCAGAACCGTCTTGCCCACGCCTGCGCCGCCGAAAAGGCCGATCTTGCCGCCCTTGGAATAGGGTGCCAGCAGGTCAATCACCTTGATTCCGGTCACAAGGATCAGGCTTTCCGTCGCCTGTTCGCTGAACGCAGGTGCCGGCTGGTGGATAGAGCGGTATTCCTTGGCTTCCACTGGTCCCTTTTCGTCAACCGGCTCGCCGATGACGTTAAGGATACGGCCAAGCGTGGCATCGCCCACCGGAACCATGATCGGCGATCCGGTGTCCGTTACCGGTTCGCCGCGGACCAGACCTTCGGTCGCATCCATGGCGATTGCGCGCACTGTGCTTTCGCCCAGGTGCTGCGCCACTTCCATGATCAGCCGCTTGCCGTTGTTCGAGGTTTCCAGCGCGTTCAGAATGGCGGGAAGATCGCCATCAAACTGCACGTCCACCACAGCGCCGATCACCTGAGTGATCTTGCCGGTTGCCTTGGGGGCTTTTGCCATATCGTCTCTCCGTTAAGGTTCTCAGAGCGCCTCGGCGCCCGAGATAATCTCGATAAGTTCTTTGGTGATGGCGGCCTGACGCGACCGGTTGTACTGAATCGTCAGTCGGTTGATCATGTCGCCGGCGTTGCGGGTGGCGTTGTCCATCGCAGACATCCGGGCACCCTGTTCGGAAGCACCGTTTTCCAGCAACGCGGTAAAGATCTGCGTCGCCACCGCGCGCGGCAGAAGGTCTGCAAGGATCTCTTCCTCGCCCGGTTCGTAATCGTAAAGCGCGCTCACCTCGGCCTCACCCTCGAAATGGGCAGGGATGATCTGCTGGGCGGTGGGGATCTGGCTGATCACCGACTGGAAGCGGTTGAAAAACAGCGTCGCCACATCGAACTCGCCTGCGTCAAAACGCCCCAGCACATCCTTGGCGACCGATTGCGCATTGGAATAGGCCATGCGCTTTACATCGCTGAAATCGACATGGCCGATCATGTACTGGCTGAAATCGCGCTTGAGCTGCTCGCGGCCCTTTTTGCCTACGGTCAGGATCTTCAGCGTCTTGCCGGAAGCCAGCAATTCATTCGCCCGCAGCCGTGCCAGACGCACGATGGTCGAGTTGAAGCCGCCGCAAAGACCGCGCTCTGCCGTCATCACGACCAGCAGATGCACCTTGTCCGCACCGGTTCCCGCCAGCAGGCGCGGCGCGCCGTCCGACTGGCCGACCGACGACGCAAGCCCT
>JBGSRQ010000256.1:0-3408 GCA_041737515.1 Rhodobacterales bacterium
ACGATGGTTCTGGCGGTGCCCGCGACGGACGCGCGGTCAGGCAAAGACAATGCTGTGTCTACCTTGTCTACCTTTTCCAACTGCACATCGGCACGGACACGATGGGCCATTGCGGCCCATTTGGTTTCGATCTGAATCCAATCCATTGGTTTCTCCTTTTGAACAGTTACAGCGCTGAACGTATGCAAGGTCGATCAGTCACGACGGATGGCGCGCCCAAAGCTGGTCCACATCGCGCCTGTGCTATTTGCTGCGCACAAATTCAGGATGCGCGCAGGGCCGACGCTATCGAACCGGTGGCTTCCGCGGTTGTGTCAGAAACCGGTGCCGGGCGTTTGTGCGTTACCGGTGCTGCAGTATTGCGTGCCTTGACAGCCGCCTGCCGGGCATTCGACGCCGCGAGCAGACCGTCCAAGTTTCCACAATCATAGCGTGACCCGGAAAAGCGGAAGGCCGTCAATGCCACCGAACGCGACGCCACTTCGATCGCATCCGTCAACTGCAACTCTGCACCAGCGCCTTTCGGTGTGTGGGCCAGAACATCAAAAATCATCGGCATCAGGATATAGCGACCAACGGCCGCAAGCGATGACGGCGCCTTGCCGAGCGGTGGTTTTTCCACCATCCCGCTGACCGGAACACTAACGCCCGTGGCCGCGCCGCGCAACGCGAATATCCCGTATTTGGAGGCATCGCTCTCGGCGACATTCATCGCCGCAATCATATGCCCGCCTGCGTAGTTCTGGACCATTTCAGGCAGACAGCTGCGCCCCAGAATAACATCGTCCGGCAGGATCACGGCGAATGGCCCCGGTAGGGTCAACCCGTTGCAGCACAGCACGGCATGCCCCAGCCCCAGCGGTTCTTCCTGCGTGACATATACGATCTCGGGTGCTGCGCGGCCCGAACGTCTGCTTGCGCCTTCGGCGTCTGCAACATCGCCCAGAAACTTCCGGATCGACGTCTTTTCCTTGCTGACGACAACAATGATACGTTCGGCCCCGGCCGCGATGGCCTCTTCCATGGCAAACTGAATCACCGGGCGGTCATAGACCGGAAGAAGTTCCTTTGCCGCAGCCCGCGTCACGGGCAGCATGCGCGTGCCCCTGCCTGCAGAAGGGATGATCACTGTTCTGATGGTGGGCGTCGACAGTATCATGGGGGGATTCCTTGGCGTATGTTATGCGATGACTAACGCATACGTCTTGCAGAAGGTTCCCGCGCGGCGGCCTGCAAAACGAAGGCCGGCGTCGCTTTGTGGTCGCAACCGGCATTGGAACAAGACGGCCCAAGCTGAATCCCGCAAGGGCCTGCAAATTTGCTTCGGGTTCTTCCTGCAGGAATCCTGGTGATTCTTTTCGGACGGAAATGCCGCCCGAACGCCGAATCTGCAGGCGCCAACCGGCCCTGCATCCATCGTTGCTGTAGCGGTCTGATCGGCTTGTCGTTCGGGTGGATTTGACCGCGTCCCGGCGTGCCATCTGCACGCCACAATGGTTCCAGATCCCTGCCGTAATCCGACCGATTTGCGTACGACCTTGGTATGAAACACGTCCGTTCTGAGGTGGTATGCACCGGTTTGCAACCTTCGACGGATAGAGCCTTCTTAACGTTTCGTTCATTTTTCTCCCATCGGGTCCCTTCCGACCCACCAACCAGAGAGAAAGACCGAACGATGACGATCACCCGTACCGCCCTGAAAACCGTCGCCCGCACGTTCTGCAAAGATGAAGATGGCGCGACTGCCATTGAATACGGCCTGTTCGCAGCCCTTGTCGGCGCTGTGATTGTGGGCACGGTTGCCACCCTGGGTGGCCAGACCAACGCCGGATTCCAGGAAATGAGCTCGGCGCTGAGCGATGCCGGAATCGACGCACCGACGTCGAACTGATGACCCAAACGGTGCGCACCGGCCGTGCGCACCGTTTCTTCGTTGACTTTGCAAGGATCACCCGATGCCCTTTGACATTCAGACATCCCGCGACACCGCCCGCATTGTGGCCTATGTCTGCACCGATGCCGGGGCGGCTGTGGCACGGTCCGTTATTGAACAGAATGGCGGAAACCGCGCGCAACTGCACGGGGGCGGTCTTAGTGGCGCGGCGCGGCTTGCGTCGGAAGCCATGAGTTCGGACATCCTGTTGGCCGAGATTGGCAATCTTTCCGTGGAAATGGCCTGCGAATGTGTGACCGAGCTTTGCTCGCTGGGTGCCCGCGTTATCGTTCTGGGCGCTTTGTCTGATATGGCCACCTACCGCGCGCTGCGTCGCGCTGGTGCCTTGGAATACTTCAGCTATCCCGTAACCGCTGATGAAATTCTGGAGATGCAGAAAAGTTTGCCGGCCGGCCGCGCAAGCGTGACTGCGGCCAGCCGCAGCCTTTCGGTTGGCGTGGTGGGCTGCAAGGGCGGCGTAGGGGCAAGCCTTCTGGCGCAGAACCTTGCGTTCCACGCAGCCTCGGCCAAGGGTGGCAACCGCCGCACAGCGCTGATCGACGCAGATCTTCAGTTCGGCACGCACGCCATCGACCTTGACCGGGATGAAACACGGGGGCTGTTCGAGGCCCTCAAGGCTCCGGACCGGATCGACGATACCTTCATTACTGCCACGATGGAGCATCTGAACGACCGCCTGTCATTTTATTCGCATCAGATCCGGCTGGGTCAGGATTCACGATCCCATGAATCGGGCCTCGCACGCCTGCTGCGTCCCATTGGCGACAAGTTTGCCGTCGTCATCACCGATCTTCCGCGCGATGTTCTGGTGCGGCAGTCCGACGTTGTGGCCGGGCTTGATGCGCTGATCATGGTCATTCCGGCGGGGTTCGCCGGGGTGAACGCCGCCAGCCGCCTGATCGAATGGGCAAATGCGCAAAACCCTGATCTGCGGATCTTGCCTGTCATCTCTGACCTGCGTGCCGATGCAGCTTTGTCGCGCAAGGATATCACCACCTCCATCGGCCGGGGGGTGGCTGCCCACTTGCCGCGCTGCGACGTGGCATTGACCCGCGCCCACCGGGCTGCACGCCCGATGGTAGAGCATCAGCCGGGCAGCCCATATGCCAAGGCCATCGGCACCATCTGGGCGGCCACGATTGCCGCTCCAGCTGCTGTCAAACCAGCGCGCCGCTCGTTCATCAG
Organism: Rhodobacterales bacterium; assembly: GCA_041737515.1. Classification (GTDB taxonomy): domain Bacteria; phylum Pseudomonadota; class Alphaproteobacteria; order Rhodobacterales; family Rhodobacteraceae; genus JBBQZP01. The sequence goes on from JBGSRQ010000256.1 coordinate 3,140, forward strand.
GCGGGTGTTCGGATGACCCTGCATCTTCTGCAATCGTCGCGACATGATAACTTGGCGCAAGTTCTGGCCATTGCCAGCCGCATTGATGCTGCTGGGCTTTCTGCGGCGGAACGCGCCAATGTGGCGGTCTCGTGCATCGTTGACGGCTCTGCCACGCCTTGGCCCTTGTCGGTGCAGCGCCAGATTCTTGCCGAAGCAACGGCTGCGCTGCAAGCAGACATGACCCAGCCCGCAGCCTTGCAAACCCCCGCCGCAGCCCCCGCCGCAGC
>JBGSRQ010000302.1:0-12057 GCA_041737515.1 Rhodobacterales bacterium
GATGATGCCGGAACTGCCGGCCGAGCCGTCCGTTGCCCGCGGCGCAAAAGAGGCTCCGGCCAAGGCAATTCCCCTGATCATAGCCGCGATGCGCGCCATTGACCCCGAGGGTGAATGGTATTCGCTGGGGCAGATCGGCCAGTATATTACCCAGGGCGCCCCCGATTTTGACACCCGCACCTATGGCAGCGCCAAGCTGTCGGATCTGGTGCGCAAGATCAGTCGGTTCGAGGTCAAATCCGGCCCCGGCGGGCAGCTTTTGGCGCGCGACGTGGCCTGATCCGCCAAACTGCCGCCGCATTTCGGTGGGATCATTTCCGATGTGAACGCACCGGAGACCCTTGTGAACGATCAGACGTTTGGATTTGACGCGCCGCTTTCGATGCAGTTGGGTCGCGTGGCGGTGCTGGCCGATGGCGAAAACCTGCCGTTTGCTGCGGTATCGGACTTTCTTTCGCTTCCGCGGCACGGGCAGATCGAGGTGATCCGCCGTGCATGGTGCAACCGGCTGAACGCGAACGGGTGGGAGGCTGCGCACGGTTTTGACGTGAGCTATCTGAACACCGTGGCGGGCAAGAATTCTGCCGATATCCATCTGGTGATCGAAGCGATGCAGATCGCGCATGACAAGGCAGTGGACGGGTTTGTAATCCTGTCGACCGATCGCGATTTCGCGCCGCTTGCGTTTGCGCTGCGGCGGATGGGCTTTTGGGTGATCGGGGTGGGGCGAGCGGAGGCGTCGCAACTCTTCAAGCAAGCCTGCACTCGGTTCTACAGCCTTGCGCGGCCCGAGGCTACTTTGGTGACAGCCGTGGCATCTTTGCCTTCAGCGACGGTTGAAAACATCATCCCATCCGTTCAACTGGAACGACCAAAGCCTACGGAGCCCGAGTTGAAGAAGGCCATTCGCCACCTCATCGAAACCGACGGCGCGACCAGCGGCTATCCGATGGCCAAGGTCGATTCAGCAGTAAGACAGAAATTCGGCTTCACTATTGCGTCCTCCAAGTTCAAGAACTGGCGGACCTATTTCGAAAGCCACAAATCTGACTTCGCGCTTGATCCGAAAGGACCGAATGCCCGCGTCCGTGTTGCGCGCGCCTAACCCTTTACCCCGTACATCGCCATGAACATGGCGACGGCGGCCCTGACGGACCGCGACATGTCCTCGTCGGAATAGCCATCGTGCAGCCCGCAGACCATGCGGTTGTGCAGGTCAGATTTGCACAGGGCGGCGAACTGGTCGGCGGCCATGTCGAAATCGTCGATCCTGAACTGCCCTTGTGCCACCCCGTGACGCAGGTAATACCCGACCCGCTCACGGATCAGTTGCGGCCCCGAGGCATAGAACTGCCGGCCCAATTCGGGAAAGCGGTCGCTTTCAGCGACACTGATGCGGTACATCTGACGGCCAAAATCAGACAATGATATCCGCAGGATATGATGGCCAATCGTGGCCATCACGTCGGCCGCAGGCGCATTCATGTTGATCGTCTGAACCGCTTCTTCGGCCTGACGCGCACATTCGGTCTTGGCCACTTCCATGAACAACAGCCGCTTGTCTGGGAAATAGCTGTAAAGCGTGGCCTTCGATACGCCTGCTTCGCGGGCGATATCGTCTACCGATGCTCCTTCGAAGCCGTCGCGCAGAAAAACCGTCCGGGCGCCTTGCAGCACCTGATCGAATTTTCGGCCCTTGCGGATTTCCGGTGCGGTGTCGGTCATTGTCCCTCGATTGGTGGGCAGACTAGACCAATCACCGCACCAGCGGCAAGGCTTGCGCGCCTATTGCTTTGGCGCGACAGGGGCTTGCACCTGTGGCAAGGGTGCGGCACGGGTGACAGTCTGTGCCGCTTCGGTCGGAAAGGTCAGGCTGGGCAGCGAAAAGACCATGAAATCCGCGCGGGCGGCAGTGCCAAAGACAAGGGTGGCCACAAGGGCCATCAGAATACGGGTCATTGCAGGCTCCTATAAGTAAACTGTTTGGTTCGCTTTCATAAACTGAACCGAGTCGTTCACTTCGTCAAGCCAAAAAATGAACTGTTCGGTTCACTTACTTTCCGCTTTCCCTTCCGGCTTCCACGAACTACTTTAGAATCATTCCAATTTGGAGCGACACATGATCCCCGGAATGACCTCTCGCCGCCGCTTTTCCGATTTGTCAGAGCAAGAGATTCTGGCTCTTGCGATCTCGTCCGAAGAAGACGACGGCCAGATTTACCGCACCTATGCCGAACAATTGCGTGCCGAATATCCCGCTTCGGCGGCGGTGTTCGATGGCATGGCGACCGAGGAAGACAGCCACCGCCAGCGCCTGATTGCCCTGCACCGCACCCGGTTTGGCGAGGTTATCCCCCTGATCCGGCGCGAACATGTGGCCGGGCACTATGCGCGCCGCCCGATCTGGCTGGTGAAAAACCTGAGCCTTGATACGATCCGGGGCGAGGCCGCAGCGATGGAAAAGCAGGCCGAGGCGTTCTATCTGCGCGCGGCCCAATCCACCACCGATGCGGCAACGCGCAAACTGCTGGGAGATCTGGCCGCCGCCGAAGCGGGCCATCAGCGCACCGCCGACGCGCTGGAGGCCAAGCACCTGCCCGCCGACGAAAAAGATGCCGAAGATCAGGCGGCAAAACGTCAGTTCATCCTGACATGGGTGCAACCGGGTCTGGCCGGATTGATGGACGGTTCGGTGTCAACATTGGCACCGATCTTTGCGACCGCCTTTGCCACGCAGAACACCTGGACCACGTTTCTGGTGGGCACGGCGGCATCAGTGGGTGCTGGCATCTCGATGGGGTTTACCGAGGCCGCACATGACGATGGCGTTTTGTCGGGGCGCGGCAGCCCGTTCAAGCGCGGCCTTGCGTCGGGTGTGATGACAACGCTGGGGGGCATGGGGCACGCCCTGCCTTACCTGATACCGGATTTCTGGACGGCGACCTCCATCGCGATGGTTGTGGTGTTCATCGAGTTGTGGGCGATTGCGTGGATTCAGAACCGTTTCATGGAGACGCCGTTCCTGCGTGCCGCCTTGCAAGTGGTGCTGGGCGGTGCTTTGGTCTTTGCGGCGGGTGTGTTGATCGGCGGCGGCTGAAGGGGGCGGGCCATGTACAAGAAGGGCGAAATTTCCTATCAGCCATTGCCGCTCCCCGACCGGGTGCAGCGCGACGCCGCTGATGCTGTTGCCGCCGCAGAGGCGTTCCTTGCCTATATGCGCAAGCGTCATTCGGTGCGCGATTATTCCACCCGCGCCGTTCCCGAAGCGGTGATTGCCGCCTGCATTGCCGCGGCCGGCACTGCACCATCCGGGGCCAACCACCAGCCCTGGCATTTCGCGGCGATTTGTGACCCCGCCATGAAAGCCCGCATCCGGGCGGCGGCCGAGGATGAAGAGCGCGAGTTCTATTCCGGCGGGGGTGGCGATGAATGGCTGGCGGCCCTTGAACCCATCGGAACCGGAGCGATCAAGCCGCATCTCACCGACGCGCCGTGGCTGATCGTCGTTTTCGCGCAGCGCTATGGCATGACCGACGACGGCGCGCGTTACAAGAATTACTATGTGCCCGAAAGTGTGGGCATCGCGACCGGCATGCTGATCACGGCGCTGCATCATGCCGGGCTGGTATGCCTTGAACACACGCCTAACCCGATGAAATTCCTGCCTGAATTATGCGGGCGGCCCGCGTCGGAAAAGGCGGTGATGATCCTGCCGGTGGGCTATCCGTCCGATACGGCGACGGTGCCTGCGGTGGCGAAACGTAAAAAACCGCTGGATCAGATCATGACGGTGTTCCGCTGACGGCAAGCGCCGGAGGTTTCCCAACCGTTGTTGCCAATACCTGAACTGCGGCGCGGTGACGGGCTACGGCAGATGAGTATTTATGCAAAAATGAAGTCCACGCGCATGGTTGCATCCCGCCCCGGCGCATGAAACCTTGACTGGACACAAGAGAGACCTGATGCTGCCGATCCTTCTGAAAACACTTCCGTTCTTTGCATTGATCGGGCTGGGCTGGTGGGCCGGGCGGGTGCGGTTCTTTACACCCGAAGCAACGGCCTATCTGACCAAGTTCGTTTTTTACTTTGCACTGTCAGCGATGCTGTTCCGGTTTTCGGCAAACCTCAGTCTGGGTGAGATCTATGACACGCGGTTTGTGCTGGCCTATCTGTCGGGGTGTCTGGTGGTTTACGCGCTTGCGATGGGCGTGGCCTTTGCGCGCCGGATCAGCGTTTCCGAAGCCGCTGTCGAGGCGCAGTGTGCGGTGATCGGGAACACCGGCTTTCTGGGTGTGCCGATGCTGGTGGTGCTGCTGGGGCCACAGGCGACAGGGCCGGTGCTGATGGTGCTGGCGATTGATCTGATTGTGTTTTCCAGCCTGATTACCCTGATCATCACCGGTGCGCAGCAGGGACGGATGAGCCTTTCGGTGCTGAAGGTTCTGGGCATGGGACTTTTGAAGAACCCGATGATCGTGTCGATGGTGCTGGGGCTTTCGTGGTCGGCTACGGGGGTTGCGGTGCCCGCGCCGGTGAATGATTTCCTGAGCCTTCTGGGCGCTGCTGCCACACCCGGGGCGCTGTTTGCCATCGGCGCCTCGCTTGCCTCAAGATCGGCCGAGAGGGTCAGCGTTGCGGTCTGGCTCAGCTTTTGCAAGTTGGTGCTGCATCCCCTGACGGTGGCGGTGATGGCGCTGGTCGTGTTTCAGGTTGACCGGGCGGCGGCGGGCGTGATGATCGCGGCGGCGGCCTTGCCGGTGGCGGGCAACGTCTACATTCTGGCGCAGCATTACGGGGTGGCACCCCAGCGGGTTTCCGCATCAATCCTGATTTCGACAGCAGTCAGCATTCTGACAGTCACAGGTGTGATCGCCTGGGTGACGCAAGGGGGAGGCTCATGAAAACCATATCGGAGAACCGCGCTTTTGGCGGCGTTCAGGGGGTATATTCGCATGCCTCGGACGCAACAGGCGGCGAGATGACCTTCGGTCTTTTCCTGCCCGAGGAGGCAGAGCGTGGACCGGTGCCGGTGCTTTGGTATCTGTCGGGTCTGACCTGCACGCATGAGAATGCAATGGTCAAATCGGGCGCGCAGAAATGGGCGGCCGAGGCGGGGATGGCGATGGTGTTTCCCGACACCAGCCCGCGCGGGCCGGGGGTGGCGGATGACGCGGCCTATGATCTGGGGCAAGGAGCGGGGTTCTATGTGAACGCGACCGAGACCCCCTGGGCCCCACATTTCCGGATGTGGGATTATGTGACGGACGAACTGCCACGCCTGATCTTTGGCACCTTCCCGCTGGACGAGGCGCAGCAAACCATCACCGGCCACTCGATGGGCGGCCACGGTGCCCTGACCATCGCGATGAGCTTTCCGGGGCGGTTCAAGTCGGTATCGGCCTTTGCCCCTGTTGCGCACCCGACAGCCAGCGATTGGGGCCGCAAGCAGTTCAGTGCGTATCTGGGCGTGGATCAGACGAAATGGGCGGCGCACGACGCCACGCTGTTGATGAAAAAGCGCGGCTTTGACGGGCCTATCCTGATCGACCAAGGCGCGCAGGATCAGTTTCTGAACCTGCTGCAACCCGAAGCCCTGGCCAAGGCGATGATGGCACGGCGGCAGAACGGTGTGTTCCGAATGCAAAAGGGCTATGACCACAGCTATTTCTTTGTGGCGTCCTTTATCGAGGATCATTTGCGCTTTCACGCAGAAGCGATCTATGGCTGACCCGGTGATCTACATCGACGCCGACGCCTGCCCGGTCAAAACCGAGGCCGAACGGGTGGCGGTGCGCCATGGCGTGCGCATGGTGCTGGTGTCAAATGGCGGTATCCGCCCGTCGGTCAACCCGCTGATCGACAGTGTCTTTGTGCCAGACGGCCCGGATGAGGCCGACAAATGGATCGCCGACCGCGCCGGCATTGGCGACATCGTCGTGACGGGTGATATTCCTTTGGCGGCGAAATGTGTGGCGGCAGGCGCGCAGGTTCTGCGCCACAATGGCGAGGCGCTGACGGCAGCCAACATCGGGAATGTTCTGGCGACGCGTGATCTGATGGCCGATCTGCGCAGCGCCGATCCGTTCCGGCAGGGCGGCGGCAAACCCTTTGCGAAAGCCGACCGCTCGCGCTTTCTGGAACGGTTGGAGCGGATGGTCCGGGCCGCAAAAGACACGTGATGTCGCAGGCGGGCAAGACGCGCAGCGTGCCGGGCGGCACAACGCTCCCATGAGCGAGTCCGAACCTGTCGCAGCCTCTGCCCCGATCCTGTTTGCACTGGGCGGTGCTGCGATCCTGTCGCTGAACGACATGGCGATCAAGTTCCTTTCAGGCGGTTACCCGTTGCATCAGGTGATCCTGATACGGTCACTGATCGCGATCACCGTGATTCTGTGTTTCATGGGTGCCACCGGCACCGGATATCGCCAGCTGCGCACAAGCCGGTGGCGCGCGCATCTTTTGCGGGTAAGCATCATCATGATATCGAATGTGGCCTATTTCCTTGGTCTGGCGGCGCTGCCTTTGGCCGATGCGGTGGCAATCGGCTATGTCAGCCCGATCTTTGTCACGCTCTTGTCGATCGTGGTCTTGGGCGAAAAGGTCGGACCGCGGCGCTGGTCAGCGGTTGCGGCAGGGATGCTGGGCGTTCTGGTGATGATGCGGCCGGGGGAAGGTGGGCTGCATCTGCCCGCGCTGATGGTCATGCTGTCGGCGCTTTGCTATGCCACCGGCAACATCATGACCCGGCGGATGAAGGATACCGAGGCGGCGGTGACGCTCAATTTCTATGTGCAGGTCGGGTTTATTGTCGTCAGCATGACCATGGGCCTTGGCGTCGGTGACGGGCATATGGCGGGGTCGGGTGATCCATCGCTGGCGTTCCTGCTGCGAGCCTGGATCTGGCCGCCGCTTGGCGATGTGCCATATTTTCTGGCAACAGGTCTGGCGGTGGCGGTCGGTGGGCTGATGATCTCGCAGGCTTACCGCACCGGCGAGGCGGGGTTGATCGCGCCCTTTGAATATGTCGGGATGCCGATGGCAATCTTCTGGGGTGTCGTCGTCTTTGGCCGCTGGCCCGATGGCGTGGCATGGGTGGGGATTGCGCTGATCTGCGGTGCGGGTCTTTATGTGTTCTGGCGGGAACGACGGATCAGGGAAGGGCAGGCATGAGACCCAAGGCCGTGGTTTTCGATATTGGCAATGTCTTGATCGAATGGAACCCCGAACGGTTCTATGATGCGACCATCGGCGAGCCGCGCAGGCGGGCCCTGTTCGCCGAGGTCGATCTGCACCGCATGAACGAACTGATCGACGAAGGCGCCTTGTTTCGCGAAACGATTTACTCCTGGGCCGACCAGAACCCCGTCTGGTCCGCCGAGATTCGCCTGTGGCATGACCGCTGGATCGACATCGCAGCACCTCGCATCGAAGGCTCCATCGCGCTGATGCGGGCGTTGCAGACCAAGGGCATTCCGGTTTTTGCGCTGACGAATTTCGGTGCCGAAAGCTATGCCTATGCCCGCACGCAGTTCGAGTTTCTGGATGCGTTCGATCATGCCTATGTCAGCGGCGAAATGAGCATGATCAAACCCGACCCCCGCATCTATGCAATGGTCGAGGCGCATTCGGGCATCGCGCCGGAACAGCTTTTGTTCACCGACGACCGCGCCGAAAACATTGCGGCAGCAGCGGCGCGCGGCTGGCAGGTCCATCAGTTCACCGGTTGGCAGGGATGGGCCAAGGCGCTGGTGTCCGCCGGATTGCTGTCCACAAACGAGGCGGGGTTATGAGCGTGCAGATCATCGGGCCAGAGGCCGAAGCGCATCTGACCTGGGCAGGGCTGACAGCGGCGCTGGAGGCCGGGCACCGCCTGCCCCGCGCCGAAATCAAGGACATGCTCTTGTATCGCGGCACCGACACCCTGCTGAATCGTGCGGCATGGATCGACGGGTTGGGTCAGTTGGTCAAATGCGCCACGATCTTTCCGGGCAATGCGGCCTTGGGCAAACCGTCGGTCAACGGCGCTGCCACGCTTTATTCCGACCGCACCGGCGAATTGGAGGCCGTGGTCGATTTCCATCTGGTAACGAAATGGAAAACGGCAGGCGACAGCCTGTTGTCGGCCAAACGACTGGCCAGACCGGACAGCCGCAAGATCCTGCTTGTGGGTGCAGGCACTGTTGCGAGATCAATGGTTGATGCCTATTCAAGCGCCTTTCCAGGGGCGGCTTTCACCGTCTGGAACCGCAGCCAAGCAACCGCGCAAGCGCTTGCCGCCGACACCCGCATCACCGCCACGGACGATTTGCACAGGGCCGTGGCCGACGCCGACATCATCTGCACCGCCACCATGTCTGAAACCCCACTGATCAGGGGCGACTGGCTGCGCCCCGGCCAGCATCTTGACCTGATCGGTGCCTACACCCCCGCCATGCGCGAGGTCGATGACGGCGCCATGAAACGCGCCCGGGTCTTTGTCGATTCTCGCGCCACAACGCTGCACCACATCGGCGAGCTGATGGACCCATTGGCATCGGGTGCCATAACCGAGGCCGATATTGCCGCTGATTTCTACGACGATCCGGCGCTGTTCGCCCGCAAGTTCGACGATGAGATCACGATTGCCAAGAACGGCGGCGGGGCGCATCTGGACCTGATGACGGCAACATACATCCTGAACGCGTGGCGCAACCGCTGAATGTCGGGAAATTGGTCGGAGCGAGAGGATTCGAACCTCCGACCCCCTGCTCCCGAAGCAGGTGCGCTACCAGGCTGCGCTACGCTCCGACCGATGGCGCGGGCGTAAACCGAAGCGGGCGCATTTGCAAGAGGGTGTCGCGGGGAATCAACGCTGGCCGTCGCGCGCCTCACGCCGTTTAAGAAGCAGCGAAATGCGTGGCATCAACCCTGTTTCAGGGCGCGAGCGCGATTCCAGCACCGGCGTGTTTTCCGATACGCTGGCCTGGCCCTCACGCAGGACAATATAGATGCCGCTGGCGATGATGATACCCGCACCCACAAGTGTCAGCCCGTCGGGGGATTCGTTGAAGATCAGCGCGCCAAATATCGTGGCCCAGATCATCTGCGAATACTGCATGGGGGCCACGATAATGGCAGAGCCGCTGCGATAGGCCAGAATGATCAGAAGCGTCGCCACGAATCCGAACGACGCGATGATGCCAAGCATCCCCAGATGTTCAATCGGCATGGGCTTGTAGACAAAGGGTAAAGCACACCCCAGCACGATAAAGTTCGCGGCCATCGGATACAGGATCAGCACAACAGGCCGTTCGTCCTGCCCGATCTTGCGCACGATCACGGATGCGAGCGATGAAAACACCGCCGCCGCCAGTGCCGCCGCGTGACCCAGCGCCAAAGGCTCTGCCCCCGGACGCAGCACGGTAAGAACCCCGATCAGGCCGACCACCACCGCCAACCCGCGCCGGATACCGACCTTTTCGCCCAGAATGGGAATCGCCAGAATTGTGATCAGCAAGGGTGCGGCGAACAGGATCGCATAGGTCTGCGCCAGTGGCAGCACCGAAAACGCATAGAACGCCGTCAGGCCCGTGATCACCGTCGACACCGTGCGCAATGCCGTCCACCATGGGTGAACCGGGCGCAGATGGCCATCGGCGCGGTCATTCATCAGCATCAGCGTGACCAGCGGAAACCCCAATAGCACCGAGAAAAAGATGATCTGCACCGGCGAATAGAGGCCGCCCAGAAATTTCACCACCACGTCGTGCGTGGCGAAAATCGCAAAAGACAACAGCGCCAGCAGCGCGCCGCGCAGGTTTGAATTCTGGATCGCCATGGATGCGCTTTCACAACGAAAGGGGGTCGAGTGATCCCCTTCTTTCAATCATGTCAAGAAAGTTCAAGCCCCGGCTGGATTGAAACGCCGGCAACTGGTTTACCCCGAAACAGCCATCTTTTCCGCCCAATCCGCAATCGAACAGATTTTTCTTTCAAGGCGGCCGAGCGCGAAATCCTTACCGGGTCATGTTGGATCAGACAGTCAAGTGACCGTCAGATCAGGCGAACCTGCGTGCCGATCGGGGCGACGGCAAACAGCGTCTCGATATGTTCATTGTAAAGCCCGACGCAGCCTGACGATGACCGCCGTCCGATCTTGCGCGTGTCATGCGTGCCGTGAATGATGTAGGCGGGCCATCCCAGATACATCGCATGTGTGCCCAGAGGGTTGGTCGGACCGGGCGGGGTGTAGCGCAGCGTCGGATCGCGCTCCATCATCGACGGCGTCGGCGTCCAGTCGGGGCCGACCTTCTTGCGCACGATCTCGGTATAGCCGCGTCGGGTCAGTTCTTCGGTCAGGGGAACCGAGCTTGGATAAAGTCGGTAATCCTGACCATCTGCCGACCAGAAATGCAGCGCGCGCGACACCAGATCGGCAACGATTGCGCCTTTGCCCAATGTCTCGAAATGATCCTGCCAGTCCTGCGTCACAAAGGCGGAAATGTTTGCGCGGGTGCCTGACGGGCTCACAATGTCTGGTGTGCGGCCCTGTGCCCGCAAAACGCCCGGCATCGCAAGCGGCACAAGCGCTGCCGCGCCGCCGATGATCAGACTGCGACGTGATGCGGATGAATTTTTCATACTGCCGATCCCTCTCTTTATTCTTTACACAATGCCGAGTTAACCAAGAAGGTTCCAGATCGCGCGCCTTGGGGGCAGGTCACGAATGGGTTATCGGCAAGGGCTGGCCGCTATCAGAGCGACGCATCCAGTGCGGCCAGAACCGCGTCGCCCATGCCTGCGGTGCTGGTCGGGGTGCCGCCTTCGGGGCCCATCAGATCGGCGGTGCGCAAGCCGTCGGCAAGCACCTTTTCAACAGCCGCCTCAACCCGCTCGGCCTCGGCGCCCAGATCAAACGAGTAGCGGAGCGCCATCGCGAATGACAGGATGCAGGCAATCGGGTTGGCCTTGCCTTGCCCCGCAATATCGGGGGCCGAACCGTGCACTGGTTCGTAAAGCGCCTTGGGCCGACCGTTCGCCATTGGCGCGCCAAGGCTGGCCGAGGGCAGCATACCAAGCGATCCGGTCAGCATCGCCGCGCAATCCGACAGCACATCACCGAACAGGTTATCCGTCACGATCACATCAAACTGCTTGGGCGCGCGCACCAACTGCATCGCGCCATTATCGGCGTACATGTGCGAGAGCTGCACTTCGGGGTATTCCTTGTCATGCACTTCCTGAACGACTTCACGCCACAGGATGCCCGATTCCATGACGTTGGCCTTTTCCATCGAACAGACCTTGTTCGAACGCCGACCGTGCAACGCGGGCAATCTCGGATTCCGTATAGCGCTGGGTGTTGATGCCCACGCGTTCGTTGCCTTCAATGAAAATCCCGCGCGGCTCGCCGAAATAGACGCCGCTCGTCAGTTCGCGCACGATCACGATATCCAGCCCCGCCACGATATCCCGTTTCAGGCTGGAGAAATCGGCCAGCGCGTCAAAGCACTGCGCCGGGCGCAGGTTGGAAAACAGGTCCATCTCCTTGCGCAGCCGCAACAACCCGCGCTCGGGCTTCACGCTGAAATCCAGCACGTCGTATTTAGGGCCGCCCACCGCACCCAGCAGCACGGCGTCGACAGCCTGCGCCTTGGCCATCGTGGCATCGGTCAAGGGCGTGCCATGCGCATCATAGGCGGCACCCCCGACCAGATCTTCGGTCACATCAAAGGTGATGCCGCGCCTGGTGGCGAACCAGTCGATGATCCGCTTTACCTCGGCCATGACTTCGGGGCCGATGCCGTCACCGGCGAGGATCAGAAGGGTCGGATTGGCCATGATATGCGTCCTTGGGGCTACGAAAAACGGGTCGCAAGCGGCGTAGCCCTTGGGGGATGCAAGGTCAAGCGGGGGCCTTAGGGCGCCTCGACATCCACCCAGACGGGGCGATGCCGCTAGGCGGTGGCGGCAGTCACAGCCAGCGGATCAGGCGGGGCGGGCCACACCACGCCGGCGTTCGCAACCTGCAGATCGACCGAGGGCAGAACATAATCCACCCGCAGCCGCCCCGGCCCG
>JBGSRQ010000312.1:0-2461 GCA_041737515.1 Rhodobacterales bacterium
GCAGGCTGATGCGGTCGCGCGGGTCGGCGCTGGCAGACGCGGCTGCGCGTTCCTCGGGGTGGGCAAAGGCAAGTCGGATGTCGCTGGTCATGGCAGACCCCCCGCACGTCAGGTTACGCCGGGTATAACACCCGGGCGCGCAGCCCCAATGCCCGAAGTCGCCCTGGTGCGCAACCTTTCCGACAAGCCGGGCCTAGCCTGGCTGACGGTAAAAGACATGCGCCCCGATCGAAGCCGTTTTCGCAAAACGCCGCGACCATGACGGACGCACCGCGCGGGTGTGAAAATGCGTGGCCCCTGCCGTCAGGACGCGCGGTGCGCCGTCCAGCATCAGTCGGGCGATGCGGGCGGAAATCGCGTAGGCCCCCTTTTCGCGGATGCGGTCGGCCCGCCCGTCGCAAACGAAACTGAACTGGCACCCGCCACGTCCGCCCTGATTGACGACGCCGCAGATTGATTTTGGATAATGCCGCGAGTCGCGCCGGTTCAGAATGACCTCGGCAACGGCAAACTGACCCTTCATCGACTCGCCCCGCGCTTCGAAATAAAGCGCCTTGGCCAGACACTGAAACTCTGCGTTGCCAGTAGGGGCGGCCTGACTGGCAATCCAGTTGCGCTCATAGCGCACGACTGTCGGCGTCAGTTGCGCGGCAGTTTTGGCGGGCGACGGGTGCGTGACCGGCCCGATCGTGCCCGCAAGTGCCGTCAGCCGCTGAGGCGATACCTTGCCGATGGTTGCACGTTCAACGCCAAGAAGGGTTGTGACCTGTGCCTCAATTGCAGCGGCCGGATCGTTCGACTGGCTGACCGTAACCTCGGCGGATGACGCCGATGAAATCATAACGGCAACCACAAGCGCTTGTGCGCATGTTCCAAAAAACCACATGATTGATTGTCCCCAAACCGTAAACAATAGCATCGCAAGCAGAGGCAACCCTCTTGGCAGCCGACGACGGGGGGATTTGTTAAGGGAATTCAACGGTTGCGTCTAGCCTTTGTGGCAAAACCGCAACGGAAATGAGGCATTTTCTGGGCGGCTTTTCGCCTAGCTTGCGAATTTCAAAATTTGCAATACTCGAACAAGATTTTGAAAACCTTGTCTTTAATGGTCGATTCGATCCATCAGCGCCAGATGAGCGGCAGCCAGCCGAGCCAGCGGAACCCGGTAGGGAGAGCAGGACACATAGTCGAATCCGGCCCTTCGGCAAAACGCAATCGATTCGGGATTGCCGCCGTGTTCGCCACAAATCGAAAGCGTCAATCCCTTTCTGGTTGCACGCCCCCGTTCTGCCGCAATCAACAGCAACTCCCCAACACCATCAACATCTAGTGTCTGGAACGGGTCTTCAGGAAAGACCCCCTGCTGCACATAGGTGTTCATGAATCGCCCGGCATCATCGCGGCTAAGGCCATAGGTCATCTGGGTCAGATCATTCGTGCCAAATGACAGGAACGCCGCGTGCTGAACGATCTCGCCCGCGCGCAACGCCGCACGCGGCGTTTCGACCATGACGCCCAGTTTGTATTCGAACTTGACGCCGGAGGCGTTGGCCACCGACGCCGCAATCGGCTTGATCATCGCCTTGACCATCTCGACCTCGCGCTTGGCGGACACCAGCGGGATCATGATTTCGGGCACCACTTCGATGCCGCGCCGGGCCACCTCTACCGTCGCCTCGAAAATGGCGCGGGCCTGCATTTCGTAAATCTCGGGCAGCACGATGCCCAGCCGCACGCCACGCATGCCCAGCATCGGGTTGAATTCGGCCAAGGCCTCGGCCCGGCGGGTAACCTCCGACAGAGGTTTGTCCAGCGCCTCGGCCAGTTCACGCAGACCGTCGCGCGAATGGGGCAGGAATTCGTGCAGGGGCGGATCGAACAGGCGGATGCACACCGGCAGGCCCTGCATGATTTCGAACAGCTGCACGAAATCGTCGCGCTGCATCGGCAACAGGCGCGCAAGCGAGGCCGCGCGGTCGGCGGGCGTATCGGCAAAGATCATCTCGCGCATGGCAACCAGACGGTCTTCCTCGAAAAACATGTGCTCGGTGCGGCACAGACCGATCCCCTGTGCCTCGAAATCCCGCGCGGTGCGGGCATCGGCGGGGGTGTCGGCATTGGCGCGGATGCCGATATCGCGCACGGCATCGGCCCATGAGAGAAGTTCGCGGAACGTATCATCCAGCGCGGGGGGCAGCATTTCGGCGGCCCCCGCAAGCGCCTCGCCACTGGTGCCGTCAACGGTGATCACATCGCCTTCGTGGAACACCCGGCCCGCGACCACCAGCTTGCGCTCGCGCGGATCAAGCCGAAGTGTGGACGCGCCGACGATGCAGGGCAGCCCAAGGCCGCGCCCGATCACCGCCGCATGGCTGGTCATGCCGCCCCGTTCGGTCAGAACGCCTGCCGCCGAATGCATGCCGCGGATATCCTCCGGCGCGGTTTCGCGCCGCACAAGGAT
>JBGSRQ010000336.1:0-9753 GCA_041737515.1 Rhodobacterales bacterium
TGCCGCTTTCACAGCCTTGCCCAACCGCGCCTCAAGCGCGTCTTGCAGGCTGGTGTCGGCGGCGAGCGCGTGCAGCACCATTGGCATGTCGGGGCCACCAATCTGGCTCCAGTTGGTGACCTCACCCGCCAGTGCCTCCGCCAATTGGGTGGTGGAAATTTGCGACATCAAGTTGTCGGCGGCCACGATCGGCACCAGCGCATCCAGCGCCACAGCGCGCTCGCCCAGACCATCAACCGCGCGCGCCGCAACCGCCAGTTCCGCCGTGCCCGCAGCGACCGCGGCCTTTGCATCCTTTGGCGATGCGGGCAGAAAGCTGATATTCATCAATGGCTTGTCTGTCACCGGATCGCTGATTTGGGCCGTGAAACCGGCGCCCTTGACTGCGCCTTCAAAGCGCAATCCGCGCAGTCGGGCAAAAGTTTCCAGAAGTCCGGGCAACAGTGCCATACCCGGATCAGCGGCCCCCGTGATACGCAGGTTGGCCAAAGGGGCCGTCAGATCGGGGCAGGCCGGGCCAGTACACAAAACACCCTCGGCATCGACGGTCAGCAGGCCATAGCTGGTCTCAATGCGGTAGAATTCGCCATCGAACCCCTGCAGAGTGCCGTCCAGCACGATGCCACCGCCGCGCGCGGTGAGCGTGACGTCCTGCGCCAATCCGGAGGCGGGAAGAAAAAACGCGGCGAAAATCGCCGCGCGCCTTAGCCATAGCCTCATGGACCAACCGCCTGACCGCCTAGTTTGCGGTGGCGATCTTCACGTCATCGGCAAGGTTTTTCAACACGAGAATGTCGCCCATCGCATCGCAAGCGGGCATTGCGACATTCAGATCGGTCATGGTGACGCTGCCCGCGTTGGCGGCAACGGTTTCGCCCAGAATTTCACGGTTGCAGGTCTTGGCCGTAACCGCCGCCTCCAGCGCGATGCGGACCGGGGTGCCTGCGTCGGCGGGATAGGTGTAGATCTCGGCCAGCATCGGCAAATTGACAGATTTATCACCCAGTTGCGTCAGGAAACCGCCTTCGGCGGTCTGCCCCGGTTTGGGCGCATGAGTGTCATCCGCAAAGATATGTCCCGGGGTGCCGTAATCGGCCCCATTCTCGAACGCGTGCAACTGAAAGGCATCATCGGCAAGCCATTGCACCCCGAAACGGCGCATCTTTGCGGCCTCGGGCATGTTGATCGTTGCGGTTTCGGTGGCACCGGCCGCAAAGCGCACCGTCACATCTGAGGCAACTTCCATGGCGGGAAGTGTGGTGAACAGCACACCGGAGGCTGACGTCTTGCCTGTGACCGAAAGGCCCGCATGACGCAGAACGATCCGTTCGTCAGGGTGGCACGGCGCAATGAGCGTCAGCCCGATCGTTGCAGACGGCTGCGCGGACAGGTCGAGTTGAACTGAACAGTCATCTGCTGCCGGGATGATCTTGGGCGACACGGGCTGCGCATCGGCGATAACGGGTGCATCTGCGCGGGTCTTCACCGGCACAATTTCGGCCTTGGGGGCATGGGGCGTCACAATTTCGGGTGCCACGGTCGGAAGGGTAATCTCCGGGGTCAGCCGGGCTTCGACCACAGGCGTGATGGCCTTTTGCGCAGGCGCAGGCTCCACGCTCTTGCCCGAAAGCTCTGTTACGGCGCTTTCCCTGACGGTGCCATCGGCAACAGTCGCAGCGGCTTTGGTGCGGGTATGGTCCCGGGCGGAAAGGGACTGGACCAGATGGCCCGAGCCGATACCAACCGCCAGAAGGGCAGCAGACAAGGCGATGCGACGTTTCGTATCCATGATGGACTCCATCCGAAAGGGATGGTCATGGGGTAGGCGTCAATCCGGGCGGCAGCATGGCAAAATCAGGGAATGTTTCCATCCCTGAACAATGTTATTTCCAGAAATTCGCGCCAAATGAACGCAAAGGGCGACGCTGCCGCCCTTCTTTTGCCAGATTTGCGCGGGTCAGGTCAGTTTGCCGTGGCAATGCTTGAACTTTTCGCCCGACCCGCAAGGGCAAGGATCATTGCGCCCCGGATTGCCCCATGTCGCGGGATCGGCCTCGTTGAACCCGGCAAGGGCCGTAGCGGCCACCGGGGCGACTGCAGTGATGGTGGTTTTGGCAGCGTCTGCCCGCTGCGCGTCGACCATCTGTTGCAGCATGGCGCGCTGCTCGTCCTCGGACACGACGCGGACATGGGCCAGTTTTTCCGTCACATCCTGCCGCAGCGAGTTGAGAAGCGATTCGAACAACTGGAACCCTTCGGTCTTGTATTCCGACAACGGGTCGCGCTGCGCATAGCCGCGGAAACCCACGACGGAACGCAAATGTTCAAGCGTGACCAGGTGTTCGCGCCATTTGCCGTCAATCGTTTGCAGCAACACCTGCTTTTCGATGTTGCGCATCGTCTCGGGGCCGAACGCTTCCAGCTTTTCCGCCATCATCTTGTCGGACGCCTCTTCGATCCGCGTGCGCAGGGCCTCTTGATCGACGCCTTCTTCCTTGGCCCAGTCGATGACCGGAATATCCAGCCCCAGCTTTTCGATGCAGGCGGCATAAAGACCTTCGGTGTTCCAGGTGTCGGGGTATGATTTCGGCGGCAGATAGGCATCCACCAGATCCTCGATGACCTGATGGCGCATGTCCTGCGCAATTTCCGAAAGGTCCTCGGCCTGCATGATGTCGCGGCGCTGGGCAAAGATCGCCTTGCGCTGGTCGTTCATCACATCGTCGAACTTCAAAAGCTGCTTGCGGATGTCGAAGTTGCGGCCTTCAACCTTGGCCTGCGCCTTTTCCAGACTTTTGTTGACCCAGGGGTGAACGATGGCCTCGCCGTCCTTCATGCCCAGTTTCTGCAGCACGGAATCAAGCCGCTCAGACCCGAAAATCCGCATCAGATCGTCTTCCAGCGACAGGAAAAAGCTGGAACGGCCGGGATCACCCTGACGGCCGGAGCGGCCGCGCAACTGATTGTCGATGCGCCGGCTTTCGTGGCGTTCGGTGGCCAGCACATATAGTCCGCCAGCCGCCAGAACGCGGGCCTTTTCATCGGCGTGTTCCGCCTCGATCCGGGCGCGGATCTGGTCGGGGTGGGCGTCAGGGTCGGAGGCAAGGGCCTCAAACACCTTCATCTCGACGTTGCCGCCAAGCTGAATGTCGGTGCCGCGACCCGCCATGTTGGTGGCGATGGTCACAGCCCCGAACTTGCCCGCGTCAGCCACGATCTGCGCTTCCTGTTCGTGCTGTCGGGCGTTGAGCACGTTGTGCGTGATGCCCTCTTTCTTCAGCATGTCCGAAAGGAATTCGGACTTTTCAATCGAGGTGGTGCCCACAAGCAGGGGCTGGCCGCGTTCGGTCGCCTCTTTGATGGCCTTGACCACGCCCTCATACTTTTCGCGCCCGGTGCGGTAGACCTGATCGTGTTCATCCTTGCGTTGGATGACGCGGTTCGTCGGAACCTCGACCACGCCAAGGTGGTAGATTTCCATGAACTCTTCGGCTTCGGTGGTGGCGGTGCCGGTCATACCGGCCAGCTTGTCGTAAAGCCGGAAGTAGTTCTGGAACGTCACCGAAGCGAGAGTCACGTTTTCGGGCTGGATCGCCACACCTTCCTTGGCCTCAATCGCCTGATGCAGACCGTCCGACAAGCGCCGCCCGCGCATCATGCGGCCGGTGAATTCGTCGATCAGCATCACTTCGTTGTCGCGCACGATGTAATGCTGGTCTTTCAGGAAAAGCTTGTGTGCACGCAGCGCCTGCGTGACGTGGTGCACGATCGTCGTGCTTTCCGGATCATACAGGGTCTGGCCGTCGGGCAGGATTCCCGCCGACAGCAAACGCTGTTCGATGAATTCGTTGCCGTCTTCGGTGAAGGTCACGTTGCGGGTTTTCTCGTCCAGCTTGAAATGCTCGGGCAGCACTTCGGGGATCAGCTTGTCAACCGTCTTGTAAAGATCGCTGCGATCCTCGGACGGGCCGGAGATGATAAGAGGCGTGCGGGCCTCGTCGATCAGGATGCTGTCAACCTCGTCCACGATGGCAAAGAAGTGTTCACGCTGGAACATGTCTTCGATGGACGACTTCATGTTGTCGCGCAGGTAATCAAAGCCAAGCTCGTTGTTGGTGGCATAGGTGATGTCGCAGCGGTAGGCCGCGCGCTTTTCGGCCTCGGGCTGGTAGGGGTAGACGACGCCCGTGGTCAGTCCCAGCGCGCCGTAGACCTTGCTCATCCATTCCGAGTCGCGCTTGGCCAGATAGTCGTTCACCGTCACGACATGCACGCCCTTGCCCGCCAAAGCGTTCAGATAGGCCGGAAAGGTTGCAACCAGGGTTTTCCCCTCGCCGGTTTTCATTTCAGAGATGTTTCCCTGATGCAGGAAAATTCCACCCATCAGCTGCACATCAAAGGCACGCAGGCCAAGCGCGCGTTTCGCGGCCTCACGGCAGTTGGCAAAGGCCTCGGGAAGCAGCGCATCAAGGCTTTCACCGTTGGCAGCGCGGGCTTTCAGTTCGGCGGTTTTGTCCTTGATGGCCTGATCGCTCAGCGCCTGAAACTGCGGCTCCAGCGCGTTGATCTGATCCACCAGCGGGCGGGTCGATTTGACCTTGCGGTCATTAGGCGTGCCAAAAACCTTTTTGGCGAGCGTTCCAAGACCCAGCATGTTTTCTCCGAGCGGTCGTTCCTGACAGGATCGTGTGGGGTTCGGACTTGCCCGCCTGACACGGCTTCCCTAGAAGGACGGTGTTGGCAAAAGCAGCCCGTCGCACGCGACCTTCGCGATGTAAGGGCCAGCCGCGGCCAAGTCAACGGAGCGCGGGCGCGCTCCCGCATCAGGAGACGGTGAAATGGCGGAAATAACCAAGGGTTTTCTGCGGGCAGTGGCTTGTGCCGTGCTGATGGCCGGGCCGGTATCGGCGCAAGATGCGCCAAAGCCGCCCACCGATCTGACCGCTGATACGGTTGTTGCCACCGTGAACGGGACCAACATCACGCTGGGCAACATGCTGGTGCTGCGCGACACACTGCCCCCGCAATATCAAACCCTTGCCGATGATGTTCTGTTCAAGGGCATTCTGGATCAACTGGTCCAGCAGACAACACTGGAACAATCGCTTGGCGAACTGTCCCGCCGTGACAAGCTGACCATCGAGAATGAGCGGATCAACTATCTGGCGGGCGTCGCGCTGAAAGCGGCCGTTGCAGGTGCCGTGAACGATGCATCGCTGCAAGCTGCCTATGATGCCAAATACAAGGATTCCGTGGCCGAAGCCGAATACCGCGCGTCGCATATTCTGGTGGACACCGAGGAGAAGGCCAAGGATCTGAAAGCCCAGATCGACGGTGGTGCCGACTTTGCCGAGCTTGCCAAGGCAAATTCGTCGGATGGGTCTTCCGCAAATGGCGGCGATCTGGGCTGGTTTTCCAAGGGCATGATGGTCAAACCGTTCGAGGATGCCGTGCTGGCAATGAAACCGGGCGAAGTGGCAGGCCCGGTGCAGACCCAGTTCGGCTGGCATCTGATCAAGCTGACCGAGACCCGCAACAAGGCCAACCCGACGCTGGACGAAGTGCGTGACGAGCTTGCCTCCGAGATCGAGACGAAAACACTGCAGGACCACATCCTGAAACTGACCGAAACCGCAGTCATCACCAAACCCGGCGAAGGGATTGACCCAGCGGTTCTGAAAGATCAAACCCTGTTGGACAAATAACGCACGCAAGGGGCAGACATGGCAAAGACCGACTGGAAGGCCACGGCCAAGACACTGAAGAAAAAGCTGAAAAAGGCCACGACCGCAGCGCCTGCCGTCGCTGACAGACCAGCCAAGCTGATCTCGCCCCTGGCCCCCAAGGGTGGCTTTCCGAATTTGCCGGTGATTGCAGGTGTGGAATTCGCGGCGATCGAGGCCGGAGTGCGATACAAGAACCGCAAGGATGTGATGCTGATCCGGCTTGCACCCGGCACGTCGGTGGCGGGCGTTTTCACCCGGTCATCGACCCGCGCTGCCTGTGTGCGCGATTGTCAGGACAAGCTTTTGCAGCGCGTCCCCAAGGGGGCGGGTGCAGCGATCATCGTGAACTCGGGCAATTCCAACGCCTTTACCGGGCGAATGGGCGACCAGTCGGTTGCGGCGATCACCGGGGCCACGGCGGCTGCCTTGGACTTGCCCGCCAGCCGGGTGTTTTCATCGTCAACGGGCGTGATCGGCGAGCCGTTGCCGCATCAGCGCATAATTGATGTGGTCGGTGCACTGGCCGCCGATCTGCGCACCGACGCGATCGGAATGGCGGCCGAGGCGATGATGACGACCGACACCTTCCCAAAGGGAGCCTCGGCAACGGTGCAGGGCGACGGCGGCATGATCCAGATTGCGGGCATTGCCAAGGGGTCGGGGATGATCGCGCCCGACATGGCGACGATGCTGGTCTATATCTTTACCGATGCAGATATCGCACCGGGCGCCTTGCAGCGCATGCTGGCGCGGCACACGGACGCCACGTTCAACGCGATCACGGTCGATAGTGATACCTCCACCTCGGACGCGCTGATATTGGCCGCAACCGGCCAATCGGCTGCGGCTCCGGTCAAGGGCGCGGTTGCAAAGGCATTCGAGGCGGGCCTGCATCAGGTCATGCGCAGTCTGGCCCATCAGGTCGTGCGCGATGGTGAAGGGGCCACGAAATTCGTCGAGGTTCGCGTAACGCGCGCCGCAAGCACCGACGATGCGCAAAAGGTGGCGCTGGCCATTGCCAACTCGCCGCTGGTGAAAACCGCGATTGCAGGCGAGGACCCGAACTGGGGCCGCATTGTGATGGCCGTTGGCAAATCGGGGGCGAAGGCAGACCGGGACCGTCTGACCATCAAATTCGGCGACATCACGGTGGCCCGCAAAGGCTGGCGCGATCCCGGTTACAGCGAAGACGTGGCGGCGGCCTATATGAAGGGGCAGGATCTGGTGATCCACGTCGATCTGGGACTTGGCCGGGGTGCCCGCACCATGTGGACCTGCGATCTGACCAACCGCTATATCGAGATCAACGCCGATTACCGGTCGTGAAAACGCTTCTGGTGTCTGCCGTGGCGTTGATCGACGCCGACGGCCGCGTGCTTTTGGCGCAGCGGCCCGAGGGTAAGTCATTGGCAGGTCTGTGGGAATTTCCGGGTGGCAAGGTTGAGGAGGGCGAAACACCCGAGGTAGCGCTGATCCGCGAGTTGCACGAGGAACTGGGCATCGACACCTGGCAAAGCTGCCTGGCACCGCTGACCTTTGCCAGCCACAGCTATCCTGATTTCCACCTGCTTATGCCGCTTTTTGCCTGCCGCCGGTGGAATGGTATTCCAAGCCCCCGAGAAGGGCAGACTCTGGCCTGGGTGCGCCCGAATGCGCTGCGCGACTACCCGATGCCGCCCGCCGACTTGCCCTTGATCCCGATTCTGCGCGACTGGCTTTAGGCGCTGACCCGGTAAAGCGGAACTAGGATAGTTTTCCGAAACATTTTACTTTGTTTTTGTAATTTTGTTGCTAAACTGTCAACTCACGGCTTTTGGGGGGAAGCACATGCTTAGAACAATTTCATTGGGCAGCTGCGTTTCGGTGCAGGGCATCGTCGTCAGGCAGTTGGCAGATGGCAAGCTGGTGATCCGTGATGGTGACAAGAATTACGTCGGGTATCCGGTGGCGCAGAAACGCGCGTCCTAAGCCGTTCGCCGGAAATGAAAAAAGCCGGGCCCTTTGCCCGGCTTTTTCTGTTTGAACAGGCCGGGATCAGGCCAGCGAGCGCTGCACTTCCTCGCGCTCGAAGATCTCTATCACGTCGCCCTGACGGATATCTTCGTAGCGTTCGAACGCCATGCCACATTCCTGACCGGACTGCACTTCCTTGACCTCGTCCTTGTAACGCTTGAGCGTCTTGAGCGTGCCTTCGTGGATCACCACGTTGTCGCGCAGCAAGCGCACCCCGGCCGAACGGCGGGCGATACCTTCGGTGACGATACAACCCGCCACCATGCCGATGCCGGTGACCTTGAACACTTCCTTGATCTGCGCATAACCGATGAAGGTTTCGCGAATCTCGGCCTTGAGCAAGCCCGAAGCGGCGGCCTTGATGTCATCCACAAGGTCATAGATCACGCTGTAATAGCGCACCTCCACACCCTTCTGGTTGGCACCCTGGCGTGCCGACGCATTGGCCCGCACGTTAAAGCCGATGATCGGCGCGTTCGAGGCTTCGGCCAGACCCACATCGGAATCGGTGATCGCACCGACTCCGTAATGCAGAACCCGCACGCGCACTTCGTCGTTGCCGATTTTCTCCATCGCCTGAACGATGGCTTCAGCAGAACCCTGCACGTCGGCCTTCACGATGATCGGCAGTTCGGTCACAGACTGGTCGGCCTTGGCCTTTGCCATAAGCTGTTCCATCGTCACCGCGGCACCAGCCGCCGCGCGTTTGTCACGCGTGGCCTTGTCACGATAATCCGCGATTTCACGGGCTTGCGCTTCGGTTTCAACCACGTTCAGCGTGTCACCGGCCTGCGGCGTCCCGGTCAGACCCAGCACTTCAACCGGAACCGACGGGCCTGCTTCATCGACCCGCTCGCCCTGATCGTTGATCAGCGCGCGGACCTTGCCCCACTGTTCGCCGACAACAAAGATGTCGCCGCGCCGCAACGTGCCGTTCTGCACCAGAACGGTCGCCACCGGTCCACGACCCACATCAAGCTTGGCCTCGATCACCGCACCAGAGGCCGCACGGTTCGGGTTGGCCCGCAGTTCCAGAATTTCCGCCTGAAGCGAGATTGCTTCCAGAAGGTCGTCCAGACCCTTGCCAGTGGTTGCCGAAACCTCGACGTCCTGCACATCGCCCGACATCGCCTCGACGACAATCTCGTGCTGCAAGAGGTCAGTCCGCACCTTGGTCGGGTTGGCCGATGGTTTGTCCATCTTGTTGATTGCCACGATCATCGGCACTTTGGCCGCCTTGGCGTGTGCAATCGCCTCGATCGTCTGGGGCATCACGGCATCATCTGCCGCTACCACCAGCACCACAATATCCGTCACCTGCGCGCCACGCGAACGCATCGAGGTAAAGGCGGCATGGCCCGGTGTATCCAGGAACGTCATCTGCGCCCCGTTCGAGGTTTTCACCTGATAGGCGCCGATATGCTGGGTGATTCCGCCCGCTTCGCCGGTGACGACGTTTGTCTTGCGGATCGCATCCAGCAGCGAGGTCTTGCCGTGGTCGACATGGCCCATGATCGTGACAATCGGCGGCCGCGGCAGCAGGCTTTCCGCGCTGTCCTGGACCTGGTCGATCACCTGTTCCACGTCGGCATCCGAAACACGCACGGTCTTGTGGCCGAATTCTTCGATCACAAGCTCGGCTGTGTCGGCGTCAATCGCCTCGTTCATGGTGACCATCATGCCCATCTTCATCAGGCTTTTGACCACATCGGCGGCACGTTCGGCCATCCGGTTCGCAAGTTCCTGCACCACAATGGTTTCGGGCAGCTGCACGTCGCGCACCTGCTTTTCGGGCTTGCTGGACAGCCCCATCGCCTTCTGACGGGCCTTTTCCTGCTTGCGCTTCATGGCGGCAAGGCTGCGCGTGCGCCCGCCTTCACCGG
The DNA here is from genome assembly GCA_041737515.1 of Rhodobacterales bacterium. Lineage (GTDB taxonomy): Bacteria > Pseudomonadota > Alphaproteobacteria > Rhodobacterales > Rhodobacteraceae > JBBQZP01. The sequence goes on from JBGSRQ010000336.1 coordinate 9,623, forward strand.
CCAGCGCTTCGTTCAGGGTCAGCTTGCCGGTGCGGCGCGCGTCTTCCGTTTGCTTGGCCTTGCGGTCGCGGTCATTAGTGCCACGGTCATCGCGTTCGCGGTCGGTCTTGCGCGGACCCAACGCGGGTTTA